>CAZYJP010000325.1:0-3229 GCA_964647795.1 uncultured Thermodesulfobacteriota bacterium | reverse complement strand
GGTTCGGCGGTGGCGGTGCGCGTCGAGGGCGGGGTCATCGAGGAGGCCCGAGTGGTGCTCTCCTCCTGCGGACCCACGGTGCTCCGGTCGCCTGCAGCCGAGAATTACCTCCGGGGCAAGGCGGTGAGCGACGAGGTGATGGCAGAAGCGGGGCTGCGGGCCGAGGCCGACGGCCACCCCCGGGACAGCATTCGAGGGTCGGCCGAGTACCGTCGCAACCTGGCCCGGGTGCTCACCAAGCGAGCCCTGAGGAAGGCCATCGAGGAAGGCCACGGTCCGCGCCCCTGAACCGCCACTCGCAGCGAGGAATCACCATGCAGGCCATCACCGACCGACAAGGAAACAAACGTTATCTCATCACCCTGGGGGTGAACGGCGACGAGCACACATTGGTGGTCAAGGCGAACGCCACTCTGACCAACGTGCTGCGCGACGACCTCGACCTGACGGGGACAAAGAAGGGCTGCGAGTTGGGCGACTGCGGATCGTGCACCGTGCTGCTCGACGGCCAGCCCGTTGACTCCTGCATGGTGCTCGCCGTGGAGGCGGACGGTCGAGACATCACCACCATCGAGGGGGTGGCAGAGGACGGCAATCTCGACGCGCTGCAAGAGTCCTTCGTGAACCACGCAGCGGTGCAGTGCGGGTATTGCACGCCGGGCATGATCCTCTCGGCCAAGGCCCTGCTGACTCGCAACGCCCACCCCACCGAGCGGGAGGTGCGCGAGGCGATCGGCGGCAACCTCTGCCGGTGCACCGGCTACGTGCACATCGTCGAGGCGGTACTGGCCGCTGCCCAGGGACGGGTGGCCCCTGAGGACGAGCCGTCCGTCACTTGGATCAAGAGGTGAATCCATGAAGCGTGACCACCGCGTCATCGGCAAGAGCGTTCCGCGGATCGACGGGCGCCAGAAAGTAACCGGCGCAGCCAAGTACGCCGGGGACCTGAAGTTTCCCAACCTGCTCTATGGGAAGATCCTCACCAGCCCCCATCCCCACGCCCGCATCCTGTCTATCGACACGTCCGAGGCCGAGAAGTTGCCGGGCGTGAAGGCCGTGATCACCCACAAGGACGTGCCGACCCTCAAGTACGGGATCAGCCCAGCCCGGTGGGACGAGAACATCTTCTGCATCGACAAGGTCCGGTTCGTGGGCGACAAGGTGGCCGCCGTCGCGTGCGTGGACGAGGAAACCTGCTATCGGGCTCTGCAGCTCATCCGCGTGGAGTACGAGCCGCTGCCGGCCGTGCTCGACTTCCTTCACGCCATGGACCAGGACGCGGCCCTGGTCCACGACGAATACCCGCGAAATATCAACACCGAGATCCACCAGGAGTTCGGCGACATCGAGAGGGCCTTCGCCGAGGCTCACCACGTGCGCACCGACGCCTTCATGGGCCAGCGCACCTACCAGGCCCCCATCGAGCCGCACGCGGCGGTGAGCATGTGGGACGGGGGCCAGGTCACCGTCTACACGAGCACCCAGTCCCCCCACTACTTCCAGTATTACATCGCCCGGGAATTCGGCATGCCCATGGGCGACGTGCGGGTCGTGAAGCCCTACGTGGGGGGCGGCTTCGGGGGCAAGATGGAGCCCACGGGGCTGGAATTCGCGGGTGTGGTCCTCGCCAAGCTCACCGGGCGGCCGGTGCGCATGTTCTATGACCGAGCCGAGATGTTTGCCCACAACCGGGGTCGCCACGCACAGTACATGGAGATCACCACCGGAGTCACCCGAGACGGGAAGATCCTGGGAGCCCATGCCAACTTCCTCATGGACGGCGGCGCCTACACCAGCCTTGGAATCGCCACTGCATACTACGCCGGTGCGCTCCTGCCGCTGACCTATGAATTCGACCACTACAAGTTCGACCTCTACAGGCTCTATACCAATCTACCCGCGTGCGGGGCCCAACGGGGCCACGGGGCGCCCCAGCCCAAGTACGCCTTCGAGAGCCACCTCGACAACGTGGCCGCGGACTTGGGGATCGACCCCATGGACATTCGCATCCTCAACGCCCGCCGGCCCGACACCAAGACCCCAAACGACTTCGTGGTCAACTCCTGCGAGCTCCGGCAGTGTCTGGAGCGGGCGCGGGACATCTCGGGGTGGAAGGAGAAGCGCGCCGGTTTCCGGAGGGGCCGGGGGATCGGCGTGGCCACGGGGAGCTTCGTCTCCGGAGCCGGTTATCCCGTCTACCGCACCGATCTGCCCCAGTCGGCAGCCTTCATCAAGGTGCACGAGGACGGCACAGCCGCCACCCTCTACACCGGGGCCACCGACATCGGCCAGGGCTCGGACACCGTGCTCTGCCAGATGGCCGCCGAAGCCATGGGGTACCGCTACGAGCAGATGAGGATCGTGGCGGCCGACACCGAGATCACCCCCCACGACTTCGGCGCCTACGCGAGCCGCCAGACCCTCATGTCGGGCGCGGCGGTGAAGCAGGCCGGAGAGGAGATCAAGCGACAGGTCCTCGAGCTGGCCTCGGCCATGCTGAGCCTGCCAGCCGACGATCTCGACTGCGAGGACGGCCGCATCTTCTCCAAATCGCGCCCGGGCAAGGAGCTCACCTTCGAGGAGGCCGCGCGAAAGCACTTCGTTCTGCGGGGTCCGCTGGTGGGCAGGGGCAGCTACACCCCCCCGAAGCTCGGCGGCAAGTTCAAGGGAGCGGCGGTGGGCACCTCGCCCGCATACAGCTTCGGGGTCCAGGTGGGCGAAGTGGAGATCGACGAGGAGACCGGCGAAGTCACCGTCCACGATGTCTGGGACGTTCACGACTGCGGCAAGGTCATCAATCCCCGCCTGCTCCACGGTCAGGTCCACGGGGCGCTCGCCATGGGGATGGGTGAAACCGTCTGGGAGCAGGTGATCTTCGATGAAAACGGCCGGATCAAGAATCCGGACCTCGCCAACTACCGCATTCCCACCGCCCTCGACATGCCCCGGGTTCACTCCGAGGTGGTCGACTCCCACGAGCCGGCCGGTCCATGGGGCGTGAAGGAGATCGGCGAGGGGTCCACCAATCCCACGATGGGTTGCTTCGCGAACGCGATCTTCCACGCCATGGGGGTGCGGGTGAACAGCCTGCCCCTCAGCTACGAGAAGGTCTGGCGGGCCCTCAGGGAGCAGCGGGAGGGCGAGGAGCGCGGAAAGGGGTGACACAGACGGCATCGGCTGCGACCGCCGGCAGCATGGCGGTCTTCGGTCGGCACGGTGGGGAGGAGCG
>CAZYJP010000324.1:0-3237 GCA_964647795.1 uncultured Thermodesulfobacteriota bacterium | reverse complement strand
CGCCTCTCGGCGTTCGGTCGCGGCCGCAGGGGGAGCCGGAGTGGCTTGGGGGGGTGTCGGCCCGGCGGCCGACTTCCCGGCGACAGGGGGGCGGATGTCCCGGTAGAGGAGGACCCGCTCCGGGGGAGCGCAGGCCGCCACCAGGACCCCGACGAGAGCCAGGATGGGCGGGACGGTATTCATGCCCGGCACGCCAACTGCTCCCGGCCCATCAGGACCCCGTCGCGCTCCAAGACCTCCAGGGCCAGGTCGGTGAGCTGGGGGTGGAACTGGGTGCCCCGGTAGGAGAGCAGCTCTGCCACCGCCAGCTCCGGCGGCAGGGCGTTGCGGTACGTCCGCGAGGAGGTCATGGCGTCGTAGGCGTCGGCGATGGCGATGATGGCGGCGAAGAGGGGGATCTGTTCCCCCGCGAGTCCTGCCGGATAGCCGCGGCCGTCGTACCACTCGTGGTGGTGGAGGACAGCGGGGATGAGATCGTGGAGCGACTCCACGATGCGCAGGATGTCCGCTCCGTCCTCTGGGTGGCGCCTGATGAGGAGCCGTTCCTCCTGGTCCAGGCGTTCCAGCTTCTGGAGCACCTGGTCCGGAGTCCGGATCTTCCCCACGTCGTGGAACAGGCACGCGAGCTCCAGATCCTTGAGCTTGCGCTCGTCCAGACCCAGGACCCCGCCGATGGCCACCGACAGCGCCGCCACCCGCTCCGAATGGCCGAGGGTGTAGGGGTCCCGGGCGTCGATCGCCGCCGCGAGGACCTTGACCGTCCCCACGTACGCCTCCTCCAGATCCTGGGCGTACTGGCGCAGGCTGCCCTGTTGCTCCGTAATGATGCGCGCCATCTCGTTGAAACTGCGACTCAGGTCGCCGAGCTCGTCCCGGGCCCTCACGGGGAGCTCGTCCTCGTAGCTCCCGGCCGAGAGCCGAGAGACGCACCGGGCCAGTGCCCTAATCGGTGTGGTGATCAGTCTCGAGATGAAGAACGTGCCCATCACCCCGAGGGCGAGGACCACCGCGGAGATGAGGGACACCTTGGTTCTGGCCCGGGACTGGGCCGTGACGAGGGCGTCGTTGGCGATCCCCAGGTGGACCTGGCCGAGGTGCTTTCCGGCGAAAGAGACCGGAACCCGGAAGTGGAAGACCGGCTCCCCGTCCTGCACCACCCTGAGGACCTTGGCGCCGTCCGGCTGCGCCTCCAGCAGGCTGCCCGGCGCCTCCACGAAGGACTCGCCGGTGCGCCGGAGGTCGCTGTGGGACCGGATCCGGCCGGTCCGGTCCACGGTTGCGACGAACACGATGTCCTCTTGCTGCTCCCGGACCTTGGAGACCAGGTTGTCCAGGGCCAGCCGGTCCTCGGAGACGAAGCTGAAGGCTGCGGCACTCGACACACTGCGTCCGATGGCGAGACCTCGTCGGACGAGCTGGCCCAGAATGAACTCGTCCATGACGTTCATCACCACGAGCGAAGACGCCGTAGTGATGGTCGCCACGAGGAGAAATGTCAGGAGTATAAGTTTGAAGCGGATGCCCTGGAACAAGGCCTGCTCCTCGAGGTCCAACCCTGCAGCGGGTGCGCTTCGGCAAGTCCTGTGCTCGTCGATACGATCACCGCCTGTTTCGTTCGACCGGAAAGCCCCCCAACTTGAATGAGGAATCCCCTCCCGAGAAAGACACGGCACAAGGGTTGGGGACAGGCACCGAAGGATTCCCTAAAGCTCTTGCCCAGCCGGGCCGACCAGAACCGACGTCCTGGTGTCACACACCCTCACGGACCGGGCGCCGCCGGTGCTTGGACTGGACGAAGGGGAAGCTCCAGGGTGCCGTTCCCGTCCTCTGGGAACAAAGGGAAGCGGCCAAGAAGCGAGCCACCGTCTATCAAAAAGTGGAAATCTTTTGCCTTCTAGAGAGAGCGGCACGAAACGACAGCCCCACCCTTCCGGTGCAATCCCCTGATATTCCAAATGGTTACCTCTATCCGGGGATCTGCTTCAGGAGGCATGTTTTTTGCTTCTGTTCCCGCCAATCGGGCGTAGAACTCGAACTTCCTTTGCGGCACTGTGCGCGCCCATTTCGGAGCGCTGCTTTCGGGAGAAAGGGAGGAAGAGCATGGGGCCAAACGAGACTCCTCGCAGCAGACAGCAGGACATCGCCGCCCACCGGGGAAGATCACCCGATCCCATTCCCAGTCCAACGGCCTCAAGGCACGAAAGGCCGACAACCCTCAGGCACGGGAGGAATGCGTTTGCCGGCTCGCTGAAGAGCGGCATGATCCTATGCTTGGCGGCCCTATTCGCCGTCATCCTGGGCGCTGTCCCATCAGCTGCCCAGAGCGAGTGTTCCTGCACCCCCTGCCACGGCACCCTCGAGGAGGTCCACGGCGATTTCAACCACTTCGCGTCGCTGGGCAGCGGCCAGGTGGTCATCTTCGAAGACAACCATCACGATGATGCGGGGTGGGTCGGCGACAGGCCCTACTTCGCTGTCGGCATCGACTGCGCCATCTGCCACTCCAACGATCTGGTGGGAGTCCACGGCAACGACTGCGCCACCTGCCATCCCAGCCCCTACGATACGCTGGGAACGTGGAACAAGGGCTGTCAGCAGGGCGGCTGCCACGCCTTCTACCACGGAGATTCCACCGTTGCCCATCTGCCTTTCGAAGATCCCTCCGACCCCGCCAACGACTGCACCGTATGCCATTCCTGGGACGTATTACCATCCAACTGCCTGAACTGCCACGCAGCCTACGGGCCCGGAGACGTCACCCCTCCGACGACGACCGCGAAGGCCCTCGGCACCTATGTCGGGCCGGCCCGGATCGGCTTCTCCATCATGGACAACGGCAAGGTGGGCGTGGGGCGAACCTTCTACCGCCTGAACGAGGGCCCGGTGACCGCCTCCGCCAAGTACGTGTTCATCCCGGACCCCGGCGAGCACCGGCTCGAGTTCTGGTCGAAGGACCAGTCCGGCAACACCGAGCTGGAACCCAACACGGTCATCTTCACCGTCCTTGCGGACACCACCCCACCCACGACGACCTCCAATGCCCAGTCCACCTACTTCCAGGGCACGACGATTACCCTTTCGGCGACGGACAACGGCACCCTGGGCGTGAAGACGACATACTACCGTCTCGACGACGGCCCCATCCAAACCGGCACACGGGGCGTCGTCCCGGCCACGACCGGCACCGTCGTCTACACCCTGACCTTCTGGTCGGACGACTGGTCGGGAAACGTCGAG
>CAZYJP010000323.1:0-3261 GCA_964647795.1 uncultured Thermodesulfobacteriota bacterium | reverse complement strand
CATCGCGCGAGATTGCGTGTCGCCCGCTCCAGATCCTCGTCCATGATCGGCAGCACGATCACCGTGAGGCTCAGCCCCAGGGTCTCTCCGACGCTCAGGGCGGGCGCGGCCGGCTCGACGGCAAGGGCCGGGCACACCACCGTCACGTTGGCCGTGAGGGGGCACTTGGCCCCCGGTGGGCTCTCGACCGTGATCGTGGCGGTACCCGAGCTCACTGCAGTCACCGTGCCGGACGAGCTCACCGTCGCCACGTCGGGATTGCTGGAGTTCCAGTTGGTGGAACCCTTGGCCCCGGTGAGCACCAGGTTCACGGTCTGCCCGGCCTCCAGGGTGACCAGGGTCGGCGAGAGGCTCTGGGTGGGGCAGGTCACCTGGAAGAGCAGGTCGTCCTGGCACCCGTTGGTCTGGTCCTCCGCCGTGAGAATCACCGGTCCCGCCGAGACCCCGGTGAGGAAACCGGTGGTCGAGTCGATGGTGGCGATGGAGGAGTCCGAGCTCGACCACCGCACCGTCGCGCCGGGCTTCGCCTGGTAGGCGAGGGTGGTCATCTCGCCTACCTCGATCGTCTGGGGGCTCGGCGCGACGATCCCGAAGACGCTGCACGGGGTCACGACGCTGAGCTCCGACCGGGCCACGCAGTTGTTCTCGTCCACGCCGATGATGCGGGCCTGGCCCAACGATGCGGCTGTGACCACGCCGGTGGGGCTCACCGAGGCGACCAGCGGGTCCTCGCTCCGCCAGATCATCGTCCCCGTATTGTTCAGGGCCTGGAGGGTCATCACGTCCCCCGGGAAAATCGTCTTGGAGGACGGGGAGAGCTCCAGGGTGCAGCAGGCGATGCACAGGTTGAGGTTGTCCTGGGTGGAGTTGAGCACGTAATTATACCAAATCTCGGGCGTGCCGCTTCCTCCGAACCCCCGCTCGGTGGTGATGGCGCCGTAGATCTTCGGGCTCCCGCCGAAGATGGCCTCCCCGTCCATGTAGATCCCGCCGTTGATGTTGATGCCGCTGAGGGTGAAGGTGGTGGGTTGGAAGCTCGGGTCGGGCCGGATCGGGAAGTCTTCTTCGGCGGGCACCCAGGCCAGGTCCTCGATGAGGGGGTAATAGGTCACGTCGTCGTAGATCGGCGGGGTGATCGCCTCGACCGACTTGCCCACGCTGCCGCCCTTGAAGTCCACCGAACCCGCGATGTAGATGACCCCCTGGGTGTAGTTGGCGGAGAGGGAGAACTGGGGAAGCTGGTTCGTCGGGGTGTCGTCGATGTCCGCCCCGGTGGTGGCGGGCCCCGGGTCCTGCGTCCCATAGGTGTCGACGAAGACGTACTGACCGTCGTAGTACAGGTTGGCGCCGTTCACGGCCGAGAGGCCGAGCACGGCGTCCAGGCTCGCCATCTGCCCGGTGGCCGGGTTTCGCAGGGTGTCGACCTTCTGGCCGTAGACGTTCCCGGAGGCCAGCGTGTACCAGTAGACGCCGCGCCCCTTGGCCAGGTTCTTCATGACGTCGTAGTCGAGCTCGCGCATCATGGAGTTGATCTTGTCGCTCGGGAGGTTTCGGAAGTAGTTCCCGAAGGATTCCCCGGCCTTGAGGTATCCGGCGCCGTCGCGCCCGGGGAGAAAAGGCCGATCGATGGGGTGTGTCGGGTCGGACTGAACGATGGGGGCGTTGTTGTTCTGGTGGTAGTTTCCGGTGGTGAAGTCCTCCTCTCCGGTCGCTGTCTTTCCCCTGCCCACGTAGATGTTCACGAACCGGTCCGTGGGGTTCGGCCCGAAGGTGGCCCCGTTGAACTGGCCGGACTCGAGCTGTTTGATGAACTTCGGAGTGGGGGCGAGGACCACGTTGCCGCGGATCACCACATCCCCCCAGTGGACGAGGAAGTTGCCCCTCCACACGCCCCCGCCGCCCGAGGTGATGGCGTTGGGGAAGCAGATGGGGAGCGGCGGCTGGAGCCGCACCAGCTTCTCGCAGTCGTGGTTCTTCAGGGGCAGCGGCGGAAGGGCCGGCGCGGTCAGGTTCGCGACCCAGTCGTCGCTCGGGTCGTTCGGGTCCTTGTACCCCGCCAGGAGCTGAACGTTCGCGCCTCCAGGGTAGGTGAGGATGTCGTCGTTGAGGCTCACGGGCCCTTCCTCGATCCACACGCCCCGCACGGACCGGAAGATCGTCGGCGGGTCGCCGGGGTTGGCGGGAGCCACCGGCTCCAGGTCGACCTCCACCCAGTCCAGCGTCCCGTCCTCGGCGATCAGGTAGACGCGGACGGCGTTGCGCAGCCGTCCCGCCGACCCCCCGTACTGGCAGTCCTCCACCTCGAAGAAGAGCTGGGACATCCGCGAGAGGCAGTTCTCGTTGCCCGGGTCGTTGCCCACCACGCGGGAGAAGCCCGGGTCCGAGTAGATCTCGAGCTCGCGGCACTGCGTGTTGACCGGGATCGCCACGGCGTCGGGGCAGGTCCACAGGGGGGCGGTCGGGTTCTGGGGGTCCCGGGCCACCGACTCGGCCGAGACCGTGAGGGTGTCGCCGTTTCCGGCCGTGCCCAGGTAGAGGACGGCGTTCGCCACCGATTCGCTCAGGCTGGCGCCGGGCCCGAGTTGCACCTCGATGGTGTCCTGCACCGGGTCCGTGGGGTGGAACGACCCGTTCCCGGACCCGCTCCCGGTTACCGTGAGGCGCACCCACTCTCCGTCGCGGTTGCAGTTGGAGACCGTGATGGTGGTGGAGTCGGTGCACTCGGACATCACGGGCGGGTCTGTCGTGAGGGCGCAGTCGGCGCAGGCGAGGACGGTTCCGGCGTTTCCGGCGGTGTCGAGCGCCGCGCCGCCCGGGCCCTTGAGGGTGAGGGAGTAGCTCGGCGGGATCGACATCCCCGGGCCGAGCTGGCAGGCCGTGGGTTCGTACGCGACGCCGTAGAGGGGTGCGGCGAGGCTCAGGGGTCGGGACATGGGGAGAGGGTAGGACGAGTACCCCGAGGGGAGAGGCGTCGGCGGGCTGCCGCCGTCCAGGGGGTACACCCGGCCTTCCGGCAGGCTCCCGGCCGGCGGGCCGCCGGGGAGGCTTCCGCTCCAGCCCATCTCCACGTCGACGAGGTAACCGCCGCCGGTCACCGCGGACATGTCCCAAACCGGGTTTCCGTGGCAGTCCCAGACCTCGAAGGTGTCCTGCACGGGGCCGGTGGGGCAGTCGTTCTGGACGGCCGTGACCATGTTGCCGGTCAGATTCTCGATGGCGCTGGGGCGCGGCTCGAGCCGGATCGTCTGGCTCTCCGAGTCC
>CAZYJP010000322.1:0-3270 GCA_964647795.1 uncultured Thermodesulfobacteriota bacterium | reverse complement strand
CCGGGGCCGCACCCCGAGCAGCCGGGCGAACCCCTCGGTCAGGTCGGAGAGGGTCGTCTGGGGGCACGCCCAGCCGCACCAGACCCGCCCGAAGACCAGGGTGAGGAGGAGCAGGCCGAGCACCGCACCGATCACCAGGAGGAGGAAGACGTGGAGCTCCTCCAGGCGGACGGCGGTGCCGAAGGCCAGGACGCTCCGGCTGGGCAGGTCGATACGCAGCGCACTCTCGCCCCCGACCCGGGCGAAGGGGAGGAGGAACAGGGTCAGGCTCGACGCCCACTGGAGCGCGAGGCGCCAGGGTGCGAGCCGAGTGGGTCCGGTCATCGGGCGGCTGGTAGGCGGGGGCGGGGGAGGCGGGGGGCGCCCCGGCCCGCTCCCGGTCATCGGGGAAGCGACACGGCCTGCCGGTGAGCCTCCATCTTGGCCTCGAACTCGGCCTCCGAGCTCCACCCGCTCAGGAGGTAGTACCCGCTGAAGAGCACTCCCCAGATCACCAGGGCCCAGAATACCATCGAGAACGCCTTGGGGATGTGCTGCACGCGGTTGTCCACGATGCCGTCGAAGGTGCGCAGTCCGTGTTGGTGCTTGTGGCCTTCGAGCATGACCTTCTCCCTTGACAGGCTCAGTCGTCGTCCAGCATCCGGTGCTTGGGGCGCTCCGCCTCGTCTCGGGGCCTTCCGCGGTAGGTGTACAGCACCAGCGCCCCGAAGGCAGCCAGGAGGGCCAGGGTCACGAGGAGGAGGAGCACCGACTTGCCCACGGCGGTCAGCGCGTCCCCAGGAAGGTCACGAGCTTCCAGACCCGTTCCGTGCCGAGGGAACCGTAGGAGGGCATGCCGCCCTCCGGGATGCCTTTCCAGAGGACCTGGAACAGGTCCGCGTCGTCATAGCCCAGGCCCTCGAGGCCCGGACCGATGTCGCCCTCGAGTTGGTCGCCGTGGCACGCGGCGCAGTGGGCTGCGTAGAGCTCGGCGCCCTCCTGGGCGGCCCCGGCGTCGCCGGAGAAGGGGTTCTCCTGCTGCGCCGCCACCGGCGCGGCCTCGGCCCTGCGCCACCCGATGTCGCGGCCGAGCTTCTGGAGGTAGGCGACCATCGCGTCCATCTCGGTCCTGCCCTGGAGCGCTTGGATCTCCTCCTCGGTGTAAGGGAAGCCCAGAGCTTTCATCTTCCTCCGGGTGTAAGGCGGGTCGAGCGGCTTGTCCTGCAGGAGCGGGTAGGCCGGCATGTTCGAGGCGGGGACGAGGGCCTTGGGGTCCTCCATGTGCCGCACGTGCCACGAATTCGGATACTTGCCCCCGACCCGGGCCAGATCCGGTCCGGCCCGCCGCGACCCCCAGAGGAAGGGGCGGTCGTAGACGAATTCGCCGGAGCGCGAGAAGGGCCCGTACCTCTCCACCTCGGCCACCAAGGGGCGGACGGTCTGGGTGTGGCAGTTGTTGCACCCCTCCCGGATGTAGACGTCGCGGCCTTCGAGCTCGAGGGCCGTGTAGGGAACCACCCCGTCGACGCGGTCGGCGTCCGTGTTCACCCAGACGAAGGGCAGGGCCATGGTCACCACGGTCCCCACGGCGATGGCCGCGGTGGCCAGGAGGAGGAAGAGGACGGGCCGATTCTCCCAGCGGTTCTCCATCGTCGATCCTCCCCTAGGCGATCTGGCCGGCGGTGACCGGGGCCACCGGCTCGCCCTTCTTGGCGGTCATGGCCAGGTTGTAGACGAACACGCCCACCCCGGCGAGGTAGACGACCCCCGACGCGGCCCGGACCCACCAGTACGGATACATCGCCGCCAGGGACTCCACGAAGCTGTATGTCAGGCTCCCGTCCGGGTTGAGGGCGTGCCACATGGCGGCCTGCTGGACCCCGGCGATCCACATGCTTACCGAGTAGACGAGCTGACCGATGAGGACGAGCCAGAAGTGGAGGTTCGCCAGCCCCGTGCTGTAGAGCCGGCGGCCGTAGAGCTGGGGGACCATGTAGTAGATGGCCCCGAAGAGCACCAGGGAAACCCACCCCAGGGTCCCCATGTGGACGTGCCCGGGGACCCACTCGGTGTAGTGGATGAAGGCCGAGAACGAGCGAACGGCCTGGAGGGGCCCCTGGAGAGTCTGGAGGCCGTAGAACGTGATGCCGAGGATGAGAAACTTCACCAGGTAGTTGTCTCGCATCTGGTGCCATTGACCCTCCATGGTGAGGTACCCGTTGACCACGGAGCCCCAGGAGGGCGCGATCAGCATGATGGAGAAGGCCATGGCCAGGGTCTGGATCCAGTCGGGTACCGGGGTCCAGAGCAGGTGGTGGGCCCCGGTCCAGAGGTACATGAAGACGAGGCTCCAAAACGCGACGATGGAGAGGCGGTGGCTGTATATCGGCGCCCCCGTGGTCTTTGGCAGGAAGTAGTAGAAGACCGCCAGCGGGGGCAGGGTGAGCACCATGGCCACCGCGTTGTGACCGAACCACCACTGGACGTTCGCGTCGTTGGTCCCGGCGAAGGCCGAGTAGGACTTGAAGAACGAGACGGGCACGGCGGCGGCGTTGACCAGGTAGAGCACCGCCACCCCCACGAGGGAGGCCAGCATGAACCAGAGAGAGACGTACATCTGCTCTTCCCGGCGTTTGACGACCGTCATGATGATGTTCACGGAGAAGGCGACCCACAGGACGACCACCATGATGTCGAGGGGCCACTCCAGCTCGTGGTACTCCTTCGAGGTACTGTAGCCCAGGAGGAGCGTCACCGCAGCGGCCACGATGGTCGCGTTGAACCACCAGAGCTGGAACCGCGCGAGCCCCGGGCTCCAGATCGTTCGGCGGGTGAGGCGCTGGACGATGTAATAGTAGGCCGCGAAGAAGCTCCCGATGCCCCACCCGAAGATGCCCGCGTTGGTGTGGATGGGCCGGAGCCGGCCGTACGTGAACAGGGGGGGGATGTTGAGCTGGGGGGCGACGAGCTGGAAGGCGATCACGATCCCCACCAGCACCGCCACTACTCCCCACACGATGCTCCAGGTCACGTAGTCCTTCACGATGCGGTAGTCGTAGGCAGGCTGTTCCATGGGACCTCCGCGGGAAGGGGAAGGGGCACCGGCCGGCGGCTGCATTCTAGACGAGACGACGGATTGTGCAAGAGGTCACGAAAATGATGACGAAACCGGTCGCCTTTATACGCGGGAGGCTCGCCGGTGTCAATCGGGGCTGCGAGGCCCGGCCGGTCGCCGGGTTAGGGGCGGGCCGGCGGCCGGGGTGCGTGACCAAGATCCTCCACCAGATTTTC
>CAZYJP010000321.1:1740-3295 GCA_964647795.1 uncultured Thermodesulfobacteriota bacterium | reverse complement strand
AGGGGGGCGCTTGCCTGCGGCCGCCTGGAGAATCAACTCGGGAGGGAGCACGTCGTGGACGCCGTCGGACGTGAGGAGGAGGGTGTCCGAGGCCAGGATTTCTCCGGAGAATGCATCGGCCTCCACCCAGGGCTGGGTGCCCACCGCACGGGTGAGCACGTGGCGGTCCGGCTGGTGCCGGGCTTCCTCCGGAGTGATGAGCCCCGCGTCCACCCGGTCTTGGACCAGGGAGTGGTCGCGGCTGAGCTGGGTGAGGGATTCGTCTCGCAGGCGGTATGCCCGCGAGTCGCCGACGCTCGCGCCCCAGAAGCGGCTTCCCCGGATCAGCACGAGAACCACGGTGGTCCCCATGCCCCGGAGCTCGGGTTCGTCCCCGGCCGCGCCCCAGATGCGCCGGTTCGCCTCTGCGATGGCGCCACGAAGGAGGTCGTGCGTCTCCTCAACCGAGCAGAGCTGTGTGAGCCGGGCGGCCAGGGCCTCTTGGATTACCGCCACGGCGAGGCGGCTCGCGACCTCGCCGCCGGGGGGGCCCCCCATGCCGTCGGCGAGCACGGCGTACCCAAGCTCTGCGTCCGTGACCACTGCATCCTGGTTGTTCCTCCGCTGCCCGGTCTCGGTGGCACTGCCCGCTTCACACCGGCGGCCCATCGTCATCCCCGGTACACGCGGAGATTTCCCGTCGTGCATTTTCCAGCATCGCCAGCCTTCGGGGCGCAGGTGCTGCCAAAATCCCTCCAGGGCCCGGCCGCGAACGGGGGCGGAGGCTCCCTGCCCCTTGACATGGCGCCCTCCCGGGATACTGTCCTCGGCCGGACGAACCGGGCGCGGGCGCAGGGCAGGGCCAGAGCTGCCGGTAGAAAGAGGCTACCGGCGGGGTCCGGGGGAGTCAAAGGGGGCGAGGCCACAACCCGGCGGATGGGCGGGGCACTAAGGTCAGGAACGTCCGGACCGCACGAGAGGTTCCGCCGGGTGGACGCCGGCACCGGCGATGTCCTCGAGGCCGGAGCAGGAGAGGAGTGACGGGATGAAGGAGGTCGTGGGGCGCAGGGTCTCGGAGACCCGGGTCGAGGTGGCGGAGATGATGCAGCCTCACCACGCCAACCCCGCCGGCAACGTGCACGGCGGCCAGATCATGAAGATGATCGACGACGCGGCCGGCGTGGTGGCCATCCGCCACGCACGCTCCAACGTCGTCACCGCCAGCATTGACCGGCTCGACTTCCACGCGCCGGTCTACGTGGGAAACCTCGTCGTGCTCAAGGCGTCGATGAATTGTGTGGGGAGGTCCAGCATGGAGGTGGGCGTCCGGGTGGAGGCCGAGGACCTCCGGACCGGCGGGGTGCGGCACACCGCCTCGGCGTATCTCACCTTCGTGGCCCTCGGCGAGGAGGGGAGGACGCGGCCGGTCCCGCCCCTCGTCCTGGAAACGGAGGACGACCGGCGGCGCCATGAAGCCGGCCGCCGTCGGAGGGAGGAGCGGGCCCGGATGCGGGAGGACTTTCACGAGACGGGCCTGCTCAAACCTCCGGGCGCGGCCCGCCCCACGGATGGGGCG
>CAZYJP010000321.1:0-1730 GCA_964647795.1 uncultured Thermodesulfobacteriota bacterium | reverse complement strand
CACCCGTAGCTGAAAAACCCAGGGAGGGGGTTTTTCAGCACCCTGCTAGACTCAGCGCCCCGGCGCCCGCCCCAGTAGCAGCACGAGCCACAGGACGGAAAAGGCCGCCACGGTGACCGCGGAGAGCACGTGGAGGAGCGTGCGGGCGAACTCGCGGTCGAGCTTTACGAGCCGGCGGTGCCCGAGCATGTCGATCCCCACGGCCGCGAGCGCCGCCGCGCCGGCCGCCGGCACCAGGAGGCTCCACCCGCCGGCCCGTACCGAGTAGATCTGGAGCCCGAGGGCTACCGCCCAGAAGAGCCCCGAAAGGATAGCTCCCGCCATGTCACCTCTCCCGTCTCCTCCCCCGCCTGCCGACCCCGGGCCGATCTTCTCGCCCCGCGGTCTCGCCACCGGCATCGGCAGCCTGCCCCATCGGGATGCCGGCGAGGCGGTGGCCGCGGTGCTCCGGCGGCTCCCGGCCTTCCCCTTCTGGCCCCAACTCCCTCGGAGGAGCCCCCTGGAAGGGATGACCCTCCAGTACCTGGAAGGCTTTCCCGGGTTGCGCGGCTCGCCCGAAGGGAACGACCCGGTGGTGGAGACGGGCGCCGAGGGGCTGGCCGAGGTGGAGGTGTTCTACGGCCGGGTCCTGGACGCCGACCCGGGGCCCTTTGTCTTGTCCGCCGAGCGGGCCCCGGGATTCTACGCACTGGAGGCTGCCCTCGTCCAGTCTCGCCCTTCGGGCCTCCGGTACGTGAAGGGGCACGTCACCGGGCCGGTTACGCTGGCCACCTCCCTCAAGGACCGGAGCGGACGCGAAATCCTCCACGACGACACGTTCCGGGAGGTGACCGGCGTTCACCTCGCCCAGAAGGCCCTGTGGCAGAGCCGGCGCCTGGCGCGCTTCGGGGTGCCGGTGGTTCTCTTCCTGGACGAGCCGGTGATGGAGGTCTTCGGGTCCGCCTACTCCACCCTGAACCGGGAGTCGGTGCAGGGCCTCTGGGCCCCCGCACTCGAGGCGCTGGCGGCCGAAGGGGTGCTGACGGGGATCCACTGCTGCGGCAACACCGACTGGCCGGTCTTGTTCGAGTCCGGCGCGGCCATCGTCAACTTCGACGCCTTTCACTTTCTGGACAAGATGCTCCTCTACCCCGAGGCTGTGGCCCGGTATCTCGAGGGGGGCGGAGTGCTCGCCTGGGGTGCCGTCCCCACCGCCGAGGAGGCGCGTCGGCTCACGCCCTCGGCACTGGGGCGGAGGCTCGCCGAGGGGATCGCACGGTTCGCGGAGGCCGGGGTGGACGAGGGGCTCTTGCGGCGCCAGTGCCTGATCACGCCGTCCTGCGGAATGGGAAGTCTGGACCCGGCCCTCGCGGAGCGGATCCTGGAGCTCGTGGCCGAGGTCGCGGCCCGGTTCGGGGCCTGAGGGCGGTGGGGCCGGATCAGAAGTGGGGGCAGGCTCCCACGGGCAGGCCGCTCCCGCAGGGGCAGGGGGTGGAATCGGGGAGCCGGGACCTGGAATCGAAGTCCACGAGGATGACGCGGCCCTCGCCTCCCGGTTCGCAGAAGGTTCCCCCATCGACCGCGACCAGGGCTTTCTCGGCGGAGTAGCGGGGATCGCCGGGGGACAGGGAGAGGATCTCCCGCAGGTCTCGATGGCGGCGGGCCAGGGTGGAGACGCTCACTCCCCATTCGCGGGCTATCTCGGCCCGGGGCGCCGGCCGGCCGTTCATCCGCAGCGACGCGGAGACCAC
>CAZYJP010000320.1:0-3296 GCA_964647795.1 uncultured Thermodesulfobacteriota bacterium | reverse complement strand
ACGTCTACCCGTGGCTCAACCTGGAGCGCCGCGGCGTGCGGGTGCTCCGGGTGCCCGCCCGGGAGGGGCGCCTCCGGCTGGCGGA
This sequence comes from uncultured Thermodesulfobacteriota bacterium, assembly GCA_964647795.1. Taxonomy (GTDB): domain Bacteria; phylum Desulfobacterota; class Deferrisomatia; order Deferrisomatales; family JACRMM01; genus JBFLZB01. The sequence goes on along the minus strand of CAZYJP010000320.1, from coordinate 3,211 downwards.
TTTCCGCGATGCCCTGGCGCAGCCCGGGGTACGGCTGCTCGCGGTCTCCTCGGTCGCCTTCGAGACCGGCTTTCGGAACGATCTCGCCGCCCTGGGACAGCTCTGCCGGGACCGGGGGGTCTTCTTCTTCGTGGACGCGATCCAGAGCCTCGGCTGCCTGCCCCTCGAGCCGCGAGCCCTGGGCATCCACGCCCTGGCTGCCGACGGCCACAAGTGGCTCCTCGGGCCCGAGGGGATCGGGGTCTTCTACCTGGCCCGGGAGGCGTGGGACCGGATTGCCCCGGCCGAGCTGGGATGGAACTCCGTCCGGGACCCCCTGGAGTTTTCCCGGATCCGGTTCCAGCTCCGGAAAGACGCCCGGAAGTTCGAGTGCGGCAGCCACGAGACGATCCTCGTCCACGGTCTCGGCGCCGCGCTGGACCTCTTGCTCGAGGTGGGCCTCGAGCGGATCACACCCGCTGTCCTCCAGACGGCGGCTGCGCTCGCCGAGGGCCTCGCCTCCCGTGGCTACCGGGTGCTCTCGAGCGGGGCGCCCGGGGAGCAAAGCGGCATCGTCGCCTTCCAGTCTCGCAAGCCCCCGAAGGAGGTCGTCTCCCTCCTGGCCGCTTCCGGCGTCTTCGCCGCGGCCCGCGGCGCCGGGGTCCGGGTCTCGCCCCACTTCTACAACGACGCCACGGACGTGGAGCGGTTCTTCGAGGCCCTGGCGGGCGCCGACGGCCAGGGGTAGGGCAACAAATCAGGCTCTGTTGCGAATAGAATGGGAGGGCGACCCCGGATGGCCCTTCGGCCCAATCGCCCCCGGGAGGGAGCTCCCACCCGGACCCTGCGGTCTTATTCCTGTGGGAGCGGGCTCCCGGCCGCGACTTGGGACCAAGGCCGACTCCGCTCCCCACACCTTTCGCTTGAGAACCACAAATCATCCGTTCGCGCGACATCTTGGGCGCCCGGCAGCCCGGCCTTCGATCCCGTCATTCCGGCGAAGGCCGGAATTCAGGCCCGACGAGGGTAATGGACACCGGCCTTCGCCGGGGTGACGGAAAAACCGCACTCACTGAATCATCGGGGTCGTAGACTGGACGTACGCGGCCGCCGCCGCGCAGAGGGAGGTCGCCATGATCCGAAGACCCGCCGTGGCCGGCCAGTTCTACCCGGGAGACCCCGAGAAGCTCCGGGCCTTTCTGGAGGAGACGGTGCGGCCCGGGCCCGAACCCGCGGCAGCGGTGGGCGTCGTCTCGCCCCACGCCGGGTATGTGTACTCCGGGCGGGTGGCCGGGGCGGTTTTCAGCCGGGTGTGGGTGCCCGACGCCGTGATCCTCCTGGGGCCGAACCACACGGGGTTGGGGACCGAGGCCTCGATCGTGTCCCGCGGCGCCTGGGCGACGCCCCTCGGCCCCGTTTCGATCCACGGGGAGCTGGCCGAGGCCCTCAGGGCCGAGAGCGCCCTCTTCGAGGAGGACGCCCTGGCCCACGCTCACGAGCACTCCCTGGAGGTCCAGCTCCCCTTCCTCCAGCACCGGAACCCCCGCGTGACCATCGTGCCCGTCGCCTTTATGCTCCGGGACTTGGCCTCGGTGGAGGAGGCCGGGGAGGCCGTGGCCTCGGTCCTGGCCCGGTGGCCCGACCCGGTGCTCCTCGTGGCCTCCAGCGACATGACCCACTACGAGCCCGACGACCGGGCCCGGGAGAAGGACGCCCGGGCCATCGGGCGCGTGCTCGCCCTGGACCCCGAGGGCCTCCTTGACACCACGAAACGCTTTGGGATAACCATGTGCGGCGTCGTCCCCACGGCCGTGCTCCTGGTGGCCGCCCGAAGGCTCGGGGCCACGGGGGGCGAGCTGGTGACCTACGCCACCTCCGGTGAGGTCAGCGGCGACCTCGGCAGCGTGGTCGGCTATGCGGGGATGGTGATCCGGTAGCCCCCCGCCGGCCTGCCCAGGCAGGCCGTTTCCTTTGCCCGCCCCCTCCCCCTTCCCTTGCCCTGTCAAGGAGTCCGCGACCATGAGCGGCGTCAAGACCCGTTTCGCCCCGAGCCCCACCGGGTACCTCCACATCGGGGGCGCCCGCACGGCGCTCTTCTGCTACCTCTACGCCCGCCACCACGGCGGCTCCTTCGTTCTGCGCATCGAGGACACCGACCGGGAGCGCTCCACCGAGGAGAGCACCCGGGCGATCCTCGACTCCATGGAGTGGCTGGGCCTGCAGTGGGACGAGGGGCCCTACTTCCAGAGCCGGCGGACCGAAATCTACCGGGAACACGTGGGCAGGCTCCTCCAGGATGGCCGCGCCTACCGATGCGACTGCCCGCCGGAGCTCCTGGACGCCAAGCGCGAGGCCGCCCTCCAGAGCCACGGGAAAGTGATGTACGACGGCCGGTGCCGGGACCGGACGGACGTGGACCCCGCCGCACCCCACGTGGTGCGCTTCCGGGGGCCCCGCACCGGGCAGACGGTCGTCCACGACCTGCTGCGCGGCGACGTCGTGTTCGAAAACTCCGACCTCGACGACCTGGTGCTCCTGCGTTCCGACGGGGGGCCCATGTACAACTTCGTCGTCGTGGTGGACGACATCCTGATGGGCATCACCCATGTGATTCGGGGGGACGACCACCTCACCAACACCCCCCGTCAGATCCAGCTCTACGAGGCCCTGGGGAGCCCTCTGCCCCGGTTCGCACACGTGCCCATGATCCTGGGGGAAGACCGGAAGCGTCTCTCCAAGCGCCACGGCGCCACGAGCGTGGAGAGCTACCGGGAGGCAGGGTATCTCCCGGAAGCGCTCGTGAACTTCCTGGTGCGCCTGGGGTGGTCCCACGGCGACCAGGAGATCTTCTCCATGGAGCAGCTGATCGCGCTCTTCGACCTGGACGGGGTGGGCCGTTCCGCCGGGGTATTCAACCCCGAGAAGCTCCTCTGGCTCAACGCGCACTACCTCAAGGAGTGCCCGACCGAGCGGCTCCAGTCCCTGGTGCGCCCCTTCCTCGAGGCCAAGGGGTACGATGTCTCCGACGACGGGAAGCTCGCGGTCCTCCTGGACGTCCTCCGGGCCCGCGCCCCCACCCTCGCGGACTTCGCCGCCCAGGCGGTCCCCTACTACGAGCGGGAGGTTCCGCTGGACCCGGCTGCGGCCCGGAAGTTCCTGACCCCCGAGGCCGCCCCCCTCCTGCGGGAGCTGGCCGAGCTCTTCCGGGCGGCCCCCGAGTGGGTCCCGGAGG
>CAZYJP010000319.1:0-3322 GCA_964647795.1 uncultured Thermodesulfobacteriota bacterium | reverse complement strand
GATCAAGCTGGGGGCGTGCGAGAAGGGGTAGTCCGGAGGGGACGCGCTCGGGTTGACAGGACGCGGCGGCAGGGTATGCATGGGGAACGCCTTCGTCGGTTCCCTGTCCCCGCCGGACGCTCCCGGCGGGTGTCCTCTTCCGGAGGGTTCGGCCATGCCCCTGTACCCATACCACTGCCCCAAATGCGGAAAGGATTTCGAGGTGGAGATGCGGCTCAACGAGGTGGGGAAGAAGAAGGTCTCCTGCCCTGGCTGCAAGGGGAGGAAGGTGGAGCGCGTCTATTCCGCCTTCTTCGCCAAGACCAGCCGAAAGTCCTGAGCGCTACTCCACCCCCACCCGGGGGCAGAGGGGATGCACGGGGCACGCGGGGCAGCGGGGCTTTCGGGCCACGCAGACATCTCGACCGAGGTGCGTGAGGAGGTTCGAGAGGGCCACCCTCCGGTCCTCGTCGGTGAGAGGGACCAGGTCGCGCTCGATCCGGTCTGGATCGGTGTTCCGGGTCAACCCGAGCCGGTGCGCGACGCGCTTCACGTGGGTGTCCACGATGATCCCGGGCACACCCCGACTGTTCCCCAGCACCAGATGGGCGGTCTTTCTCCCGACGCCCGGCAAGGTGACCAGCCTCTCCACGGTTTCGGGCACTCGGCTCTCGAACCGTTCCACGAGCTCGCGGCAGCAGGCCTTCAGCGACCGCGCCTTCTGGCGGTAGAAGCCCGTGGATCGCACCGCCCCCTCGAGCGCTTCCACGGGAGCTTCGGCAAAGGCCCGGGGGGAGGGGAAGCGAGGGAACAGGGTCTCGGTCACCTGATTGACGCGCTCGTCCGTGCACTGGGCAGCCAGGATCGCAGACACCAACAGGGTGAAGGGATCGGTGAACCGCAGGGCCGGGGCTTCCGGGAACCGCGCCCGCAGCAGCTGGTCGATCTCCCGGACGCGCTCGCGCTCATCCACTCTCGGTTTCCTTCGTGTCCTCCTGCCACGCCACGCGGTGCCAGCCCTGATGCGGGTTCCACCGCCAGCGGTGCCGGCGGTTGGCCCGCCGATGCTTGACCTTGAGCCGGTAGGCGATCACTGCCTGATAGGTGAGCCAGTAGCCGGTCACCCCCATGGGGATCGCGGCCAGGAATCCCCCGACCCACAGGGGCAGGAGGAGGTGCCAGGTCAGGCCGTCGAGGCTGGTGATGGCGTGGCGAAACCCCTCCGGGGGCCTCAAGGGGTAGCCCAGGAAGAATCCCCCCAAGAGGTAGGTGATGAGGTACACGAGCGGGGCCGTCACCGGATTGGTGATCCAGACTCCAGCCGCGGCGGCGATCTTGCTCTGGCCGAGGAGGGCCGCGAGCGCGATGGCGATGGGCATCTGGATGCCCATGGTCGGCGTCATGCCCACGGCGAGGCCGATGGCCATCCCCATGGCCACCTCGTGGGGCCTGCCGTGGAGCCGCACGAATCGGAAGTAGATGTAGCGGTACGTCTTGCGCAGGTTCATGGGGAGCAGCCGCCGCGCAAAGGGGCAGTGAGCGCGTCAGCTTATCAAGTTTCCCCTGCGGCGGGATAGGGCATAGAGGGGAGAGGGCATGGAGGGGAGAGCAGAGAGCACGGGGCGTGCTCTCTGCCCCATGTCGTTCAGTCCACCTTGATCTTGACCCCCTTGGGCTTGGACGGCTCCGCCTTGGGCAGGGTCAAGGTCAGCACCCCGTCCTTGAGCGTGGCCTTGGCCTTCTCGGCCACGACGGGGACGGGCAGGGGGACGACCCGCTGGAACGAGCCGAAGGAGCTTTCGCGGTAGTGGTAGTTCTGCTCCTTGGTCTCCTTCTCCTCCTTTCGCTCGCCCCGGATCGTGACGCTCTGCTCCAGGATGTTCACGTCCACGTCTTCCTTCTGGAGACCCGGCACTTCGGCGGTCAGGACGAGGTCCTTCTCGGTCTCCCGCAGGGCGATCGTCGGAGCGAAGGCTCCCTCCGCCGTGGTGAGCATGCTGCCGGCCCAGGGCCTGGGCCAGCCCCGGAAGAAGTCCTCGAAGAGCCGGTCCACCTCCTGGCGCAGGCTGCGAACGGGTTCCAGCTCGCCGTACCGGGGTTCCCACTTGATCAGAGCCATGACTACCCTCCTCTCTCCGCGGCCGACGGTCTGCACGTGCTGAGGGGGAGCTCCCGCTCCCCTGCCCGGCGCCGACGCCGGGTCCCGTGGAGGGCGGTACGCGGTTGTCCACCCTCGATAGGGCCGCGGTTTCGGCAAAAAAAGTAATCCCGGCCGAGGCGGTGTCAAGGGTCGTATCGGTAGGCGTTGGTGAGGGGAAACCGGCGGTCCTTCCCGAAGGCCCGGGGGGTGATCTTGATCCCCGGGGCGGTCTGTCGGCGCTTGTACTCATTGCGGTCCACCAGCGCGATCACCCGTGCCACCGTCTCGGCGCCGAACTCCGCCTCCAGCACCTCCCGCGCCCGTTCCTCCTCCACGTACCCCTGGATCACCGCGTCGAGCAGAGCGTAGGGCGGCAGGGAGTCCGAATCCCGCTGGTTGGGCCGCAACTCGGCGCTGGGTTCCTTGGTGAGCACGGCTTCCGGGATCCAGGGCCCCCGGGCCTGGGCGTTGCGCCACCGGGCCAACCGGTACACGAGGGTCTTGGGCACGTCCTTGAGGACGTTGAGGCCCCCCGCCATGTCGCCATAGAGCGTGCAGTACCCCACCGATGTCTCGCTCTTGTTGCCGGTGCTCAGGAGCAGCCACCCGAACTTGTTCGAGAGCGCCATCAGGAGCGTTCCCCGGATGCGGGCCTGCACGTTCTCCTCGGCCACCCCGGGCTCGGTGCCGGCGAACTCCGGGGCCAGGGTGTCCAGAAAGGCCTGGAAGATGTTCGAGATGGGGAGCACGCGGCATTCGATGCCGAGGTTTCGGGCGAGGTCTTGGCTGTCGGTCACGCTTCCTTCACTCGAGTAGGGCGAGGGCATGGTGACCCCGACGACCTGCCCGGCGCCCAGGGCGTCGGCGGCGACCGCCGCCGTGAGGGCCGAGTCGATTCCCCCGCTGAAGCCCAGGAGCACCTTTCGAAAGCCGTTCTTTCCGGCGTAGTCCCGGCAGCCCAGCACGAGAGCGCGGTAGATCTCCTCTTCCTCCTCCATCGGTCCGATCTCCCGGCGCGGCCGGGGGGGCTTGGGTCGAGAAGGGAGCTCCGGCAGGTGTATCGTCTCCCCGAGCGGAGTGCCCGGGGCTTCCCGCCGGAGGGCCACCCGGCGCCGGGGGTCGCGCAGCCGCTGGGAGAAAACCTCCTGGGCATCCACGTCCACGATCACGTGGTCCTCCTCGAAGCCCAGGCCCCGGGCCAGG
>CAZYJP010000318.1:0-3333 GCA_964647795.1 uncultured Thermodesulfobacteriota bacterium | reverse complement strand
GGGGAGCCTGCCGACGCTCACGGCGGCCAGGAACCCCGCGAAGACGACCCCACTCAACGCGGGAAAGGGATGGTCCGGGTGCCCGAGGAGGAAGGCCGTGACGAGCAGGGCCGGGACACCGGCCGCGACCGCCGGGGCCACCCCCCTCAGGCCGAGGAGCGCCAGGGCACCCCCCGCCCCGGCGAGCACCCAGTAGGCAGCAGGGAAAGACAGGCCCCCGAGGCGGGTTCCGGCTTCCAGGACCACGGCGCACAGGAGCAGGCTGCCGCACACCCCGAGGAGGGGCCCTGTGGTGGGTTTCCGTGGGTGCAGGCACCACCCTGACGCCAGGAGCGCGCCCGCATACCCGAGGCCGAGGGCGGCTCCCGATGACGGGCCCAGCAACCCCGCGTCAGTCAGCGTGCGCAGCACCAGGGCCACCACCAGGACGAAGCAGACGACCGCGGTGCGGGAGAGAAACGTGCTCGCCGCACCCCATTCCGGCCCCCCCTCGCCCGTCCCGGGAGAAACCGACGGGGTCTGTGGAGATGACTCGGGAAGCGCCCACGCGGGTGCCGGAGGCCGCTCCGCCTCCAACCGTTCCACGCGCTCCGCAAGCCGGCGCACCTCGTCGGTCAGGGCCTCGAGGCGTTCGTCCTGTGTGCGGTTCTCCACTGCGCGCTCCCTGGCAGGGTACTGAAGACCCCCTCCGCGGGGCTTCTCCGGTGAGGGTTCTCGGGGATGGCCCCTTCGAACCCTCGCGCCGTTTTTCTAGCGCCTGCGGGAGGGCCTCGAGGTCGATCCTTCGACACCCGCCCTCGGCCCCTGAGGATACCAATACCAGGGCACTGCGAAAATCCCCCGGGCGCACCGGCGCGGCCTCCCGACGACGAGAGGGGTGGCACCCGGCCACCCCTCTCGAACGTCAACCCGCTCGGCTCCCCGCCCTCCTTCCCCCCGGGACTGCGTCCGGAAGGTACGGGTACGGGAAGAACGCCCTCAGCGGTACGCCTCCTTGGGCAGGGTCCGCACCGTGGTGTGGGTCTGCAGGGTCTTGCGCGCCTGCTCGATCAGATCGCGCACCCGGTCCAGCAACTCCTTCGAGAAGGCCGGGTTGTGGATGGCGCTGCCCGTCTCGAAGAGCTTGAGGTTCTTCTCGGCGGCGTTGACCAGATCCTGGGCGTCGTACGTGTACCGGCCTTCGCGGATCGCTCTCAGGATCATGCCCTGGGTTTCCTTGTGCAGGAGCCGAAGTTCCTCGATGGGCAGGGTAGCGATGACTTCCTTGTCGCGGTCCACCATGGCCGCGTAACTCTCGTCGTGGCAATCCACGCAGGTGGACTTGATGCCATCCAGGGTCGAGGGGCTGCCTGCCACCACTTCTACGTGACACTCCTGACAGGTCACGGCGTCGGCCATGGGGTTTCTCTCTCCCCGGACGTCGCAGCTGAGCTCGTCGCAGGCGTTCTGACCTTGGAACAGGTTGTGGTTGTCCACGTGGCAGTCCTGGCACTCCACCGCCCCCATTCCGGACCCGTGATGGCACTCGCTGCAGTTCTTCAGGAAGGTCAACCCGTGCCGTTCCCGAGGAGTGTGGCAGTCCAGGCAGTCCATGCCCTCCTCCTGGTGGACGTCGTGAGGAAACTGCACGTTCCCGAAAGGCACGGTCTCCGTCTCGATGCACTCGACGCACGAGTGACAGAGTTGGACACACCCGGTCGGCATGACCACGGCCTGGGCAAAGTACCGGGGCACCACCAACTCCTTGGCCCTCTCGGCGCGCTCCCTCACGTCGCCGAGGACCTTGAGGACGTAGTCCATGTTGTGCAGCCCCCGGCCCTTCCGGGAAAAGGACAGGTTTTTCTCCGCCACGTCAAGCAGCTTGGCGGCCGCGTCCGCACCCTCGGCGCTCCGGTTGCGGGTGACCTCCTTACGGGCTGCGGCCAGAGCCGTCTCCGCCTTCTCGAGCTCCTCCTCCAGAATGGTCTTCCAGTGTCTGGCCATGTCGTCGTAGCCGGCACCGTGGCAGTCGGAGCAGGACTTGATCGCTTCTTCGTAGCTCAGCCGCAGGGTCTGCTGGATGCCCTCCTCGGTGCGGGTCAGGGCGATGTGGCACGTGCCGCAGTCGGCGTGGGCGAGGTACATGGGGCTCGGCACGTCCGCCACCTCCGTGGCGCCGGTTCCCATGTACATCAGCCGCTTGGTCTGGTGCTGGTCGAAGGAGTGGCACTTCACGCAGTTGGTATCGTAGTGGTAGCCTCGGAATCCCCGAGGGCCGGGGGACTGCCCCAGCCCGGCGGATCCCGAGGGAATCTCCAGGTATGGGCTGGTGGGCCGCGCGATGCCGTGGTAGATCTCGCTGTGGCAGCGGAAGCACTCTACCTTGTGACCGGTCACGTGATCCCGGTGAATCTCCTCCGAGGAGTGGCTCCCCAAGAGGATGCTGGGCTCGGCGTGGCACTGGACGCAGATGTTGTCCTTGAGGTGGCCGTCGCCGAAGATCACGTCGAAATGGCACTGACCGCACAAGACCCCCCGGTCCAAGTAGTCCTGGTGGACAAACGGCAGGTGTTCGTTGGCGTCGATGTAGATCTTGGCCTTGGTCTCGACGTGGCAGGTCTGGCACTCGGCCAGCTCCGGGGCAGCCTCCCGGTCGTAGAAGTGGCAGATGAAGCAGGTGCTCTCGGTGACTGTGAGGTGCTCCCCCTGGACGATCTGGGAGTGACAGGTCACGCACCGCAGCCGGCTGACCCGGCGCAGGTCACCCAGGTGGCTGCCGTGGCTGAAGTGGACCCCTTTGTAGACCAGATCCGCCTGGGCGAGCTCCTCCGTGGAGTGGCACCCCTGGCGCAGGCAGCTGACGTCGCTGATCTGGGTGTGGGGGCGCGGGGGAGCCATCCCGGTGATCATCAGGACCACGTGGGTCTGGGCCTTCCACTTGCCCCAGAGGGCGCCCTTGAGCCCCGGCTCGAAGTGGCACTCCATGCACCCCACCTGGCTGTGGGTGGACATCTCCCACGACTCGATGTAGGTGTCCATGATGTGACACGACCCGCAGAACTTCGGCGACGCCGTGGCCTGCAGCAACACGACGGCCAGGACGATCACCCCGACGAAGGACAGCCCGAGGAAGACCAGCAGACCCTTCCGGTTGCGGCGTGCTCCCCGGAGCGCAGCCCCGAAGAAGTCGTGGATGAAGTGGCGCAGTGCAATCCACATCTCTCGAAACATCGGCGCTTCCTCCAAAACGGGGACGATACCCCAAGGGGCGTTGAAACATATGAAACAGGCAGAAACAACTGGTTGAAATCATTCCTCTTGCGACGGCTTTGGAGCATGGGAACTAACACAGAG
>CAZYJP010000317.1:0-3349 GCA_964647795.1 uncultured Thermodesulfobacteriota bacterium | reverse complement strand
AGCGCGGGTCGGGAGCTTTCGAGACCTTAGGGTGTACGCAAAGGCGTTTGATCTCCAGAACCAAGTATTTGTATTGACGAAGGAATTCCCTCGCGAAGAAATCTATTCTCTGACCGATCAGCTCCGGCGATCGTCTCGTTCGATTGGGGCAAACATCGCGGAAGCCTGGCACAAACGGAGATACCCGGCCCACTTCGTCTGCAAGTTGACCGACGCAGACGGGGAGCAGGCCGAGACAGAGCACTGGATCGACACGGCTCACGCTTGTCAGTACGTCTCGGCAGGGGACCGTGAACGGCTGCTGGAGCTCACCCGCGCCATCGGAGGGATGCTGGGGAAAATGATCTCCGATCCTGCCGCCTTTTTCCGCCAGGACAACCCATGAGCAGTCATCGGCCTTCTGTCCTCGGTCCTCAGGTCCTCGGTCATCGGTCCTCAGTTCCCAGCCCAAGGAAACCGCATGCCGACTGAGAAAGACCCCATCCCGCGGAGTGCGGGGATCTTCATCGCCGGTCACCAAGGGCTCGTCGGCTCCGCGATCCTGAGACGCCTGCAGGCCGAGGGGTTCGGCCGGCTGCTCACGCGGTCTCGGGCCGAGGTGGATCTGACCGACCAGAGCGCCGTGAACCGGTTCTTCGAGGCGGAGCGCCCGGAGTATGTCTTCCTCGCAGCCGCCCGGGTGGGGGGCATCCTGGCCAATACCACGTACCCGGCGGACTTCATCCGGGACAACCTCCTGATCCAGACGAACGTGATCGACGCGGCGTACCGGTGCGGCGTCCAAAAGCTCCTCTTCCTGGGCTCGTCCTGCATCTACCCCAAGCTCGCGCCCCAGCCCATGAAGGAGGAGCACCTGCTCACCGGGCCCCTGGAGCCCACCAACGAGTGGTACGCCGTCGCGAAGATCGCGGGCATCAAGATGTGCCAGGCCTACCGGCTCCAGTACGGCTTCCGCGCCATCAGCCTCATGCCCACGAACCTCTATGGCCCGGGGGACAACTTCAACATCGAGACCTCCCACGTCCTCCCGGCCCTGATCCGCAAGTTCCACCTGGCCAAGCTCGCGGCGGGGGAACGTCGGGAGGAAATCGAGGCCGACGAGAGGCGCTTCGGCCCCCTCCCCCCGGAGATCCGGGAGTCCCTTGCCGTCCCCTCGTCACGCGTCACGCGTCGCGCGTCACCGACCGTCGTCCTCTGGGGCACCGGCACCCCCCGGCGCGAGCTCCTTCACGTGGACGACCTGGCCGACGCGGCGCTCTTCCTGATGGAGCGTTACGACTCGGAGGAGATCATCAACGTGGGGGTGGGGGAGGACGTGACCATCCGTGAGCTCGCGGACGTCGTGTCGGAGGTCGTCGGCTACGGTGGGGAGATCTCCTTCGACGCCACAAAGCCGGACGGAACGCCCCGGAAGCTCCTGGACGTGTCCCGCCTCCGGGCGTTGGGTTGGCGGCCGGCGATTCCCCTCCGGCAAGGTATCGCGGCGACGTACCGGTGGTACTGCCAGGAGGTTGGCTGAGGGGCATTCCCTAGCAGCCGACCTCGACCAGGGCGCGGACGATCCGTTCCCCTGCCCTGCCGTCCCAGAGCTCCGGAACCCTCCCCTTCTTGCCGCCCCCGGCGAGCACCGTTCTCGCTTCCGAGACGATCCGCACCGGGTCGACCCCGACCAGGACGTTCGTCCCCTCGGAGATCGTGACCGGCCGCTCCGTGTTCTCGCGGAGGGTGAGACACGGGATCCCGAGAGCGGTGGTCTCCTCCTGCAGGCCCCCCGAGTCGGTCAGCACCAGGGCCGCGTCCTTCCAGAGCTGCAGGAACGCGTGGTAGCCCAGGGGGTCGGTCACGTGGATCCCGGGGGGCAGGGGCCCCGGGGGGCCGAGGTCCCGGAACGAGCCGCTCAGGCCGAACTGCTCGGCCATCTTCCGGGTCCGCGGGTGCATGGGGAAGATGAGGGGCAGGTTCCGGGAAACCTCACCCAGGGCCGAGAGGATGCCGGCCAGGGTCTCGTGCCGGTCCACGTTGCTGGGCCGGTGCAGGGTCACGACACCATAGCGGCTGCCGGAAGGGACCAGCTCGGGGGGGCGGACCTGCAGGAGCCGCCGGAGCTGCCGGTGCAGGGTGTCGATCATCACGTTGCCCACGAAGCGGACCCGCCCGGCGGGCACGCCCTCTGCAGCCAGGTTCCGGTCCGCGTCTCGACTGGTGGTGAAGAGGAGATCGGCCACCGCGTCGGTAACGAGGCGGTTGATCTCCTCGGGCATGGAACGGTCCCGACTCCTCAGGCCCGCCTCCACGTGACACACGCGGATACCCAGCTTCACCGCGACCAGGGTGGCCGCCATGGTCGAGTTCACGTCGCCCACCACCAGCACCCAGTCGGGCCGCTCGCTTTCGCAGACCTGCTCGAACCGGATCATGACCTCGGCCGTCTGCACGGCGTGGGAACCGGAGCCGACGCCGAGATCCACGTCCGGCCGCGGGATCTCGAGATCGCGGAAGAAGGCCGCGGACATCTTCTCGTCATAGTGCTGCCCGGTGTGGACGAGGCGGTACTCGATCGGCGGATCCCCGACGGCGGCGTCGCGGCCTGCGTTGTATCCGTCGACGGCCGCCACGATGGGCGCGATCTTCATGAAGTTGGGCCGAGCGCCCACTACGAGGACGAGCTTCATCGGGAACCTGCCATGGGGACGTTCCTTTCACGATCGCAACGAGATGAGGCGCAGCCCGTGAAAACGCTGACATGTCCGCAGGTTGCGTCGAACGAGAGGTTGTTCGAAGCCCACAGATTCTGCGGGGGAACCTCCTTTCGGTTTCCCCCGACGCGCAGCCGAGGGGACGCTGCCGGCCGTCCGCCCGGCCGGCGGCCAATTGTGCCACCCGCGCGCGCTCTTGTGCAGAGGTTTTTCGGCCCGCCCGGAGATTGACCAGCCGAGCCGACCCCGGCCAGGATCGACCGCCGTGTCCCGAGGAAGGGCCGGGGAGCCGTCAGCGCGGGCACAGGCCATCCAGGAAGCGGTAAGCGGGGTGGAAAGGGGAATCGGGGCCGGGCGGGGCCATTGCCCCCCTCGGAGCCGCATGTTATAAGTTTTTTCCTCGCCCTCGGCGGCTCTCCGAGGATCCTTCCGCCACCCGGGAGAAGGCCATGACCCCGCGACGCACCCTCGCCGCCGCCCTCGCTCTCTCGGTGCCCCTGGCCCTGAGCGGGGGAACTGCCGGCGCCCTGATCGACATCCCCACCTCGGATCGGCGGGCCCTGGAGGTGGCCGACCTGGCCTCGGCCTCCGGCGCGGCCCGGCGCGCCTACCCGGCGCGGAGACCCCTGGGAATGGTTTGCTACCTGGAGAGC
>CAZYJP010000316.1:0-3353 GCA_964647795.1 uncultured Thermodesulfobacteriota bacterium | reverse complement strand
ACAGATCGTGCGGGTGCGCGACGGCGTGGTGGTGGGGCACCTGCCCAGGCACGACTGCGGGCGCGGCGCCCTGATGGGCATCCACGGCGACACGGTCACCTGGGCCGCGGAGGTGATCCCCCGCTCCAGCAGGCCCTTGATGAGCGCTTCGCCCAGGTTGCCCAAACCCACCACAGCCAAACGGGGCAGCTTCGTCACGGTCCCTCCTCCAGGCCGCCCCCGTCCGACCGGGACGGGCGCTCGCCGAAGATGGCGGTCCCCACCCGAACCAGGGTGGCTCCTTCCTCCACGGCCACGGCATAGTCGTGGCTCATGCCCATGCTCAGAACCTTCATTTCCACCCCGGGAAACCCCAGGTCCTGAATCCGCCCGGCAAGATGCCGGAGCGCCCGAAAGTGCGGTCGCACCCGCTCCGGGTCGTCGAAGTACGGGGGCAGCGCCATGAGCCCTCGGACCCTCAGGCTCGGCCACTCGGCCGCCCTCCGGGCGAGGTCCACTGCACCTTCGGGGGTGGTGCCCGACTTGCTCTCCTCGTCCCCGGTGTTCACCTGGAGGAGCACGTCTAGGCTCTGACCCCGCGAGCGGGCGGCCTTCTCCAGCGCCTCGGCCAAAGACGGGCGGTCCATGGACTGGATGCACCCAAAGAGCTCTGAAGCACGCCTGGCCTTGTTGGATTGGAGGTGGCCGATCATGTGCCACTCGGCGTCCCGGGGGAGTGCGTCCACCTTGCCCTGGGCCTCCTGGACGTAGTTCTCCCCGAAGAGGCGGGCGCCGGCCCCGTATGCTTCCCGGAGCCGCTCGCCGGTCACGGTCTTGGTGACGGCGAGCAGCCACACCGATTCGGGCAGTCGCCCGGCTCGTTCGGCGGCCAGGTCGACTCCTGCCCGCACCTTCCGGTAGTTGGCGCCCACTCGGCCGCCCGGGTCAGGCATGGGCGGTCCTCTGGGGGCCCGCTCCACTCCACGGCGCCAGCCCCGCGTCGGAGAGGAGCAGGGCCGTCTCGGCCATGGGGAGTCCGACCACGTTGCTGCAGGAGCCCCGGATCCCGGCCACCAGGAACGCCCCGCTGCCCTGGATGGCGTAGCCCCCAGCCTTGTCGTAGGGTTCCGGAAGGGAGACGTACCAGGCGATCTCGGCCTCGGAGAGGGGGCGGAACCGCACCTCCGTGGCGACCGTCACGGAACGTTCGCCGGGAGGGCCGATGAGCCCCACGCCCGTCAGAACCCGGTGCGATACCCCGGAGAGTGCCTGCAGGAAGCTCTCGGCCTCGACCCGGTCACGGGGCTTGCCGAGCACCCTGTCCCCCAGGACCACGGCCGTGTCTGCGGCCAGGATCCAGGAACCGGCGGGGGCCGTGCGACCCACGTCCCGGGCCTTTCGGAGGGCCACCTCGGCGAGGGCCTCGGTAAGGGTTAGACCCGGGGGCAGGGACTCGTCGGCGCGGCTCTCGCGCACCGTGAAGGACACGCCGAGCGCACCGAGCAGCTCGCGCCGTCGGGGGGATGCAGAGGCTAGGATGACGAGGTCCATGGGCGGTTCCGGGTCGCGGGAAGCGGCGCTCCGACCGGAAGGCGCAGCCAGGACGCGTAACCTAGATGATCCCCCCAGGGGTGTCAAGCGCGCCGGTGGCCCCGGATCCACCGCTTGGCACGTGCTCGGAGCCGGGGAGCCCCTCCGTTCCGCCCCGCAATCCGCGATGTTTCGTCGAGGCGTTGGCGAGGAAGCGGGTACGCCCAGCTTCACTCCTTTCGGCGGGCTTGGGCGGATCGGTCGAAACGGTACGGGGCTGCACTCCACGGCTCCCCGACCCTGCCGGAAACATTGATGGTGGGTTCCGGTGGCCCGGATCCGCCCGGAGTGGAGATGGCAGGGTCGGGGGAGGAGGCATCGCCCTGCGCACCCCGGGGGATTCTGGTAAGATCCCCTCATTGCGGCGAAGAGCCCAGGCAAGCGGCTCTTCGCTCCTGGACCCAGTCCGGTTCCGAGACCGAGGGAGTACGAGGGTTTCGGCGGTCTCCGGACCCGAGTGCCGTGCCTCGGGAGAGGCAAGGAGCTCCACATGCGCGTTTGGATCCTGGCCGCCGCCGTCGTCGCGACGCTGTTGCCGGCTCTATCCCGGGGCGACTCGTCCCGGGACCTCCACCTCATCTACACCTCGGACGTGCGGGGAACGGTCGGGATCTGCGGCTGAGCCCAGAACCCGCTTGGCGGTCTGGCCAAGAAGGCGCACTTCGTCAGAGAGCTCCGCGCCGCCGGCGAGGAGCCGGTGGTGGTGGACGGCGGCAATCTCTTTTTCTACCGGCGCCAGCTTCGGGAAGTGGAGATCGAGCAGCTCCTCTTCAAGGCCCGGGTGATCGTGGAGTCCTACAACGAGATCGGTGTCGCCGCCGTGGCCTTGGGCCCCTATGATTTTGCGGCCGGCTTCGAGGCGCTGCAGGCCCTGGAGCGGATCGCAGATTTCCCCTTCCTGTGTGCGAATCTCCTGGACCGGGCCACCGGGGCTCCGATCTTCCCCCCCTACGTCACGGTGACCGCGGGGGGCCGAAAAATAGGCCTGCTGGGGGTGCTGGAGACCGCCTCCCCCATCGACGGACTCGAGCCCCTGCGGCAGAGGGTCCGCCTGGACGCCCCGTTCGCCACGGTCAAACGCTATGCCGAGGAGCTCCGGGCCGAGGGGTGCGACTTCGTCGTGGTCCTCTCCGCGTCCGAGCCCAAGAGATTTCGCGTCATGGCCAACAACATTCCCGAGGTGAACGTCTTCATCGCCGGCGACCCGGAGGACAAGCTGAAGATCCCCTGGCGGATCGGCGACGCCCTGGTGGCCAACGCCACCCAGCTCGGCAAGTACCTGGGCCACCTGCGCGTGTCCTGGGGACAGGGAGGCAAGCCGGGGTTTCGCAACAATTTCGCGCCCATGCACCCCGACGACCCGGACGACCCGGTGGTCAGGCGCCTGGTCGACGGGTATTACGCCCACACGGCGATGGTGCGGCTGCAAGAGCCCGATCGCTACCTCAAGGAAGAAGAGGAGACGGTCAATCTGCAGCAGGGCCGACCGATCTTCGTCGCGGCCCAGAGCTGCGGGGAGTGCCACCCCTCCCAGCTCGCGCAGTGGGCCGGGACCCGTCACGCCACCGCCTACCAGACCCTCTCGCCCGAAGACCGGAGGCGGGCCGAGTGCCTGGAGTGCCACGTGACGGGCTTCGGCGCGCCGGGGGGGTTCGGGTCCGGGCCGGACTTGGAGGGAGTCCAGTGCGAGGCCTGCCACGGTCCGGGCAGTCTCCACCCCGCGCTGCGCATCGGCCGCATGCGCAAGGCCGTGGAGGCCGCGTGCAGGGGGTGTCACACGCCGT
>CAZYJP010000315.1:0-3359 GCA_964647795.1 uncultured Thermodesulfobacteriota bacterium | reverse complement strand
GCTCGGGCTCAACGCCGCCGAAGCCGTCCTCACGGTGCTCCACGGCCTGCTCCAGGAGCCGACCCTGGCGGGGAAGGACGGCCCCGTGCTCAGCATCCGCCACCTGGAGACCTCCAACCCGGGCTTCGCGGTGCCGGCCCGGGCCGCGGCCTGGGTGGACCTGCACGTCCCCCCAGGCCACTCCGTGGACCAGGTGATCGCTTCCGTGGACCGGGTCGTGGGGTCGACCGGCGGGGAAGCCGTGACCGTTGCGTACCCGTGTCGCCACGAGGGATTTGACCTCGCCGCCGGCGATCCGACGATCCGGGCCTTCCAAGCGGCGGGAGGGGGGGGCCAGGGGGTGTTCCGCAGTCACAGCGACGGCAACCTCTTCCACGCAGCGGGTGTGCCTGCCGCACTCCTCGGGCCGGGGAGCCTCGAGTACGCGCACACGGAGGAGGAGCGGGTGCGGTTCTCCGAGGTCATCGACGCAGCCCAAATCTTCGTGGCCCTCGCGCGATCGTTTCGAGACGGCTGAGCCTGCCGGGGCGGGCCCCGTCGTCCGTATTCCCTTGCGGCCGCGCTCGGCCGTGTTACCCTGCGAGTCCAGCCGCGCCCCGTCGCGCCGAGAGGAGACGTGTCGATGGAAGAGGACGTGGAGGTCTACGACGTGGAGGAAGCCGCCCGGGTGG
This sequence comes from uncultured Thermodesulfobacteriota bacterium, assembly GCA_964647795.1. Classification (GTDB taxonomy): domain Bacteria; phylum Desulfobacterota; class Deferrisomatia; order Deferrisomatales; family JACRMM01; genus JBFLZB01. The sequence continues at coordinate 2,688 of CAZYJP010000315.1, read as the reverse complement.
TCGCAGACCGCACGGGCCTGGACCGGGAAGCGGTGGAGGAGATCCTGGAGGCGGAGTTCCTCTTCCAGGCGGCATTGGGGGCCATCGAGATCCCCGACGACGAAGAGGGCGCAGAGTTCATGGAGGAGGTTCGGGAAATCCGAGAGGCAAACTCCGACCTGATCCCTGCCATCGACGCGGACCTGGACTCGTTGGACGACCTGGACGATCGCCTGGTCACCTTCGTGAGCCGGCTCACCGGTGCCGAGCCGGCCGCCATCGAGGACGTGCTCGACGAGCACATCCTCTACCTGGAGGAGCAGGGCCTGATCGAGCCCATGGAAGAGGGGGAGTAGCCGGCAGCGACTGGCAGGCTGCTGAAAAAGCAGCCTGCGTGCGTCCCATGGATGGGGCGCCGAATCGCGGCGCTTGAAAAGCATAGTGATTCACGAGGGTTCGAAGGGGCCGTCCCCGAGACGATTCCCCAGGACAGGGGAATCGGACGCGCCGTCGGCGCGCCCGGAGGGCGAGCCCCGGGACGGGGCGAGTCAAGCCGCAGCTGAAAAACCCAGGGACGGGGTTTTTCATCACCCTGCTAGGGGTATCCCCGTGGGCCCCGGCGGGCACCTCCGGGTTGGGCCCCGTCCAGGGCTCGGTCCTCCCTGAGGTATCGGGTGCGGGAGGTTTCGGTCCTTCGCCGCCGGGAGGAGGCTACCTCCGGGGCCGACGCACGCCCCCCTGGGGGAACCAAGGGGGGGGGCCTTCGGGGCGGACCCCCTCGAAGCACTCCACCCAGTCCCCGATCCTCGCCTTGCGAAAGCCCTCGACCTTGAGCCCAACCTGCTGCCCGGGTCTGGCCTCCCGCACGGCCGCCGGGCCGATGTGCAGGGAATCGATCCTTCCCTCGTGAACCGGTCCCGCCGGGTCGATGATCCGAAACCGGTTCCCCAGGGCGAGGACGCCCTCCGTGACCTCGCACCCCAGGATTGCCCCTTTGCGGCTTCCCTTGAAGAGTGCGACGACCCGGGCCCTCCCGATGACTCGTTCCCCGGGGAGCCTCGGGGCGAGGCTACGGGCGATCCTCTCCGCGTCGCCGGTGAGCTCGTAGATCACCTCATACAACCGGATCTCCACTCCCTGCTCCCGGGCGTACTCCTCTACCCGATGGGCCGTCGGCACCTGGAACCCCATGATCAGACCGCTTCCGGTGGCCGCCATGAGCACGTCGGACTTGGTCGCCTCGCCCACTCCGGCGTGGATGATCCGGACCTCCACCCCCTCGGCCGAGACGCGGGAAATTGCTTCCGACACCGCCTCCAGGGTGCCCACTGTGTCTGCCTTGACCACCAATTCCAAGACCGTGCAGGGATCTGCCTGTCCGGGGGCGGATTCGGCGGTCGGGCGAGGGGCGGGGCGGGGCCTTCGGTGGGACAAGGGGCTGCTCCGGTGTGCTGTAGACTGTCGTTCTCACCATACCCCCGCCTCGAAGGCTTCGCCAGGGGCGGGTTTCGGACGGGCGCTTTCCCCCGGCGGGCCCCGGCCCGTGCTCCCCTCGGATTGGGCGGCGCCGACCCGCCCAGGTCATGCGCCGGACAGCACCCCTGTCTCCCCGAGTTGGAAGAGCGGGAGCCCAGGTGCTGCCCGGGGGAGCTCCTTGGGAAGCCGGTCCGTGAACAGAAGTGCGTGTGTCCTTCCGTCGCTCAGGAGCACCGCAGTGCGGGGCTTGGCGGGTGCGCCCGCGGACTGGGGTGCGACCGGGAAGCGCACAAGCCCCAGGTCCTTCTCGGAAAGTCTCGCGAGGGGGCCCGAGAGGCCGCTCTTCAGGCTTCGGAAGGGCCTTCGGAATTCCCCCAGCGTGGCGTAGCCGCGGGCTCGAATGCGATCAGCCCTTCTCGAGCTCAAAGGGACTGCTTTGACCAAGAGCGGGGCGGGGATGGCGACCGGGGAGCCGCCGACGGCCGCCAGATACGCCGGAGCAGCAGCCGGCGCGACAAGGGGAGGAGCGGTCTGTGCCGTGTCCCGCGGCGGAGCCGGAAGCGGGTTTCCCGTCGGTTCCCCGAGGCGGGACTCGATCGTCCGGACGGTGGTCGCCAGCGCCTCGATGGCGCCGTGAATCCGCGCGAGGTCGGTTGTCCACGCGGCGGTTTCGGGCGTTGTTGGTTCCTCTTCGAGTGTCGAGACCGGCCCTCCCTTTGGGGCCGAGGCTAGAAGACGGGCCAGTCCCAGCGCAGACGTCAAGCCCGTATCGAGGAGCTCCCGGAGGGCTGATGCCTCGTCCCCCCAGCGGGGCGGGTCAAGTGGAGCGGTACGGTGGGCCCGGTCCAGGCGCTCCAGCGCCGCCTCTCGCAGTCCCCCCAGGCACGCCAACAACTGCTCGGCCGTATTGCCCGGGTCGGCGGCCGCTCCCGCGTCCGAGGCGGGCTCCGCGGCCTCGAAGCCGAGCTCGAGGCTGTCTCCGCTTCGGTCCCAGGGCGACGGCACGGGTGCGGGGAGGTCCTTCAGGGGAGGCTCTGCGCCCGGAGGGGAGACGCCGGGGACCACTTCCTCGATCTCTGAGGCCTCCTCCACCTCAAACCCCGCGGCCGCCGACGTTCCGACAGGATTCGGGGTGTCCGTGAAGGGGGTTGCGTCCACTACCCATTCCGGGGGTGCGGCGCCGGCGTCCGGCGGGGGCGGGGTGGCCGCGGGGAAAGACTCCGGGGCCTCGCG
>CAZYJP010000314.1:0-3370 GCA_964647795.1 uncultured Thermodesulfobacteriota bacterium | reverse complement strand
CCCGTTGGTGCACCTCGGCACCGCCAGCGACCGCTACGCGGGGTGGCTCGGTCAGATCTATTCCCCGGAGCGCTTCGCCCGGCGCATCACCCGGCGAACCAAGACCCTGGCCGGCAAGACCTTCACCGAGGAGGTGCTCCCCGTGGAGTGCGTGGGGGAGTACTTCGAGCACTTCCCGGTCTTGGAGCTCGACTACACCTTCTACGGGCCCCTCCTCGACGCCGGTGGCCAGCCCACCGGGACCTACCGAACCCTGGCCGCCTACCGCCGGCACCTCCCCCAGGGCGCCCGGCTCCTCCTCAAGGCGCCCCAGGCGGTCTCCGCCCAAAAACTCCGGCGAGGCGGCTCCGTCACCGCAAATCCGGGGTATCTCGACCCGGAGCTCTTCACGAGCCGCTTCCTCCGGCCCGCCATCGAGCTCCTCGGGCCGGCCTTGGCCGGCGTGATCCTCGAACAGGAGTACCAGAGAAAGCAAGAGCGCGTCGCCGTCGAGCAGGTGGCCGAGAACTGGGACCGGTTCTTCTCCGCAGTGCCGCCGGACGACCGCTACCACCTGGAGCTGCGCACCGAGGCGTACCTGGTCCCGCCGGTCTTCGACGTGTTGGAGCGGCACGGGGTGGGGCAGGTGCTCTCCCACTGGACGTGGCTCCCGCCGCTGCTCCGCCAGTTCGAGCGGTCCGGGAGGCGGTTCCTCAACCGAGGTGGAGACGCCGTGCTGCGCCTCATGACCCCCCGGGGCCTGCGGTACGAGGACGCCTACGCCGCCGCCCACCCCTTCGACCGGCTGGTCGAGGGGATGCTCGACCCCGGCATGGTGGCCGACGCGGCAGCGCTCATGCACGAGGCCGCGGGCCGCGGCCAGCGGCTCCTGGTCATCGTGAACAACCGGGCCGGCGGAAACTCCCCCCGGATCGCCCGCGCGCTGGCCGAGCGGTTCCTCGCACGCGACCCAGGCTGACACCTCAGGGGACGTCGAGGACATCGAAGCCCGTGGCCGGGTCCATACGGCGAACTGCGTCGGTGCCCAGTAGCTCCAGGAGCACCACTTCCCCGAGCTTCCAGACCTCGATGCCCTTCCGGACACACCCGGTCCGGGTCAGGCCCTCCCTGCCCAGTGCCGCGTGCATGTGCAGGCGAGGCGCTCCCTCCTCATCGGGAAAGAGGGTCCCCACCGCCGCGGCCTCGTGCACTCCCTGGAGCTCGTGGATCAGGGGCACCACGGGAGATGCCCCGGCCTCCTGGGGGCCGACGACCACCTGCCCCCCCCCGATGCCGCCCAGCAGCGCACACAAAGCCCGCTGGACTCCCTCTCTCCGGGCGAACCCCTCGATGCAGTCCGGGACCCGGTCCCCATCCTCGAGTCGGAGGACGAACACCCGCCCGATGCTCCCCTGTGCCGCCTTCATGTGCTCTGCCTCCTCCCCCCAGTGCCCCTCCAGGTCCCGTCCGGACCGCCCCGAGACGATTCCCCACGAAGGGGAATCGGAGGCGCCCGAGGCACGTCCGGAGGGCGAGTCAACCCCCATCTGAAAACCCCAGTGGATTGGATCTTCACTTCAGCACCCCTTGGCTCGGCAGTCGACCGACTCCAAGCCGACAACCCCATCCGGAAACCCGTGTCTTCCGGATGGACACGAGCTATGATCCCCGTCCGGCGACCGACACCTGCCCGAGATCGGAGAAAACGCCCTGACCACCCCCGAAACCGTCCGGTGCCCCTGGGCCGCGACGCCCCTCTCCCTCGCCTACCACGACGGCGAGTGGGGGGTACCGGTCCACGACGACCGCACCCTGTTCGAGTTCCTGATCCTCGAAGGCGCCCAGGCCGGCCTGAGCTGGGAAACCATCCTGAAGAAGCGCCTTCGCTACCGCGAGGTCTTCGACGGGTTCGAGCCCGCCCTCGTCGCCGGCTACGGCCCGGAGAAGGTGGCAGCGCTCCTCGCCGACGCCGGCATCGTCCGGAACCGCCTCAAGGTGGAGGCCGCCGTTGCGAACGCCCAGGCCTTCCTCCGGGTACAGCGGGAGTTCGGATCCTTCGACGCGTACCTGTGGCCGTGGGTTGGGGGCCGTCCGATCCGGAACGCCTGGAGCACCCCAAGGGACGTCCCCGCCGAGACCGGGGAGTCCCGGGCCCTGAGCCGCGACCTCCGAAAGCGGGGCTTCCGCTTCGTCGGCCCGACGATCTGCTATGCGTTCCTGCAGGCCGTGGGGCTGGTGAACGACCACCTCACCGACTGCTTCCGCTACCGAGAATTGGCGTGACCGGACGGCGCGACCCGATGGGGTCCTTCGGCGTCTCCACCGCTCACCGCTCGACGGCACCCCCGAACCGCTCTCTCATGGTCTCGGAGCACCCCGAGAAATCGAAGTGCGGGAGCATCTGCTCTCGAAAGACCTCCGGGGGGTGGAGGAGATAGAGCCCTTCCCCCTCGGCCACGGTGACCCCCTCCCCGTCCCGCAATGCACCCCGGGCCGTTACCTTGCGCCCTTCGGCCCCGGCCACCCAGGCGTCGAGAGCGAACCGTTGGCCGAGCCGGGCGGGCGCCCGGAAGCGGGTGTTGAGGCTCACGGTCACGGAGGTCAGTGCGAACCGGTAACTCACGGCCCAGTAGATCGCGTCGTCCAGCAGGGCCGCCTGGATGCCGCCGTGGAGGATGCCCGGATAGCCGCACAGGACGGAGTCCGGGTCGACCGACCCTCGCACCCGATCCCCCGCCGGGTCGTGGAAGTAACGGATCCCGAGGCCCCGGTGGTTCTCGCTGCCGCAGAAGAAGCACGAGCGAAACGAGGGAAGACGCTCCATGGCAGGCTCCTTCACCCTTCGTCGAACCGGATACCCAGCACACAGCGATACCGATGGGCTCGTGTAGGGTAGTCCCGGCAGACGGCCGGTTTGGTGGGATGGATGCGGCACCCTGCGGTGCCCCCCGGGGCGCGGACGAGGAAGGGGCAATCGTCGAGGCGGTCCCCGGAGGCCGGCGCACACCAGAGGACTCCCCCCTCGCCCACCTGGAGGACCAGGTCGAGGCGGCCTTGAGCCCTCCAACGGTCGAGATCCTCGGGAACGGCTCGGAGGTCGTGCCCGTACATTTCGCAGCAGATCCCGCAGGACAAGCACCCGGGGGTGCGGCGACGCTTTCTCCGAAACCACCTTCCGAGGTTCCACGCCGCGCGCACTTCCCCCTCCTTGCTCGACTGACCGGTAGGGCTGTAGATTTGGTCCCTCTGCCCCGCACCTCTCCCCCAGGGTGAACCGGTTGGAGACTCCTTCGCGCCCCTCCCCCCTCACCGCCGCAGCCTTCGCCTACGCCGGCGCGTGCGTGTTGGCCCTGGCCGTGCTGCCCCACCTGGAGACGCCGCTGGAGACCTT
>CAZYJP010000313.1:0-3378 GCA_964647795.1 uncultured Thermodesulfobacteriota bacterium | reverse complement strand
GCCGGCCCCCGTACCGCGGGCGACCCCGGCTCCTGTGGCGGGGCCGGTGCCCGAGACACTGAAGGCAGACGAGGCCCCGGAGCCGGCGTTCGCATACGATCCGGCGGGCTTGCGCGACCCCTTCGAGCCCTTCATCCGTCTCGAGGAGAAGAAGCCCACGGTGCGGCCCCCGGTCTTCGTCCCCCGGACCCCCCTGCAGAGGTACGCTCTCGAGGAGATCCGCTTGGTGGGCGTCATCTGGGCAGACGCCGGCAGGTCGCTGGCGTTGGTGGAGGATCCCGAGGGCAAGGGGTACATGGTGGGCGGGGGTGTCTTGATCGGCGACCGCGGTGGTCGAATCCTTCGCATCCACCAGGACCGTGTCGACGTCGAGGAGCGGTTCGTGGATCTGTTCGGTGAGGAGAACGTCAAGGTGATGACCATGACGCTGCGGAAGCCAGAAGGCGAGGTGAACCCATGATCCGGTGGGCATGGATTCCTTCCCCGCGAGGGGGGACGACGGGGCGGCGGGCGGGGCGTACGGCCCAGTGTGTGGCCGTGGCGGCCCTGGTATCCCTGGCAGCAGGCTGCGCGTCGGGGCAGCGGGCGGGTGGGATCTCCCCCGCCGAGGGCCCAGCCGTCGCGGCACCGGGGCCGCAGCGGGTCGTGGTCAGCGACCTCGCGTTCTCGGCGAAGGGGGACGCGACCCGCATCCACCTCGCATCTTCCGGCCCCCTGTCCCACCGACTGGTGGGCGGGGCGGACCCGACTTTGGTGGAGCTCGAGCTCTTCGGGATGGTCTTCGAGGGGATCCCTCCCCAGTCCCAGGTGGGGGACGGGACGGTGGAGTCGGTCGCTCTTCACCCCCTGCCCGGCGGAACGGGGCGGGTATCGGTGCGTCTGGCGGGACCCGGCAGCGTGCGGGTCGAGGCCCGGGGCGATGGTCTAGACCTCTTGGTAGAGCTGGATCGGGCCGCCCCTGCCGCCCCCGCGGCGTCAGGGAGAGGGCCCCTCGCCCGGCTCCTCGCCGGAGGGTCCGGCCTGGCCTTCGACCTCGGCACCCAAGCGGAGAACCTGAGCGCATTCCAGCTCTCCGGCGGCCTGCGACTCGTCGTCGACGCGGAGGGTGTGGGGCTGACCGAGCAGCAGGTCACGGAGGAGTTTTCGGAGGGGCCCGTGGCCCGCGTCCGCCTCGGACGCCGGCAGGACGGCGGTGTCCGGGCCGTGCTTGAGGCCCGGGAGGCAGGTACTTTCGATGGGCACCGGCTGGAGCGTAGACCCGACGGGTTCGCGGTCCTGTGGGCAGCGCCCGCGGCGGCATCCCGGATCGTGGGCCTGGCCCAGGCCCAAGCCGAGCTGCCGAGCCAGACCCTTGCCCAGGCCCAGACCCAGGCGGCGGACGCCCCCGGTCCAGGCGGGGGGAGGGTGGTGGACCTCGGGTTTCGCCAGGAACCCGAACGCAGCTTCGTGGAGCTCGGCCTGTCCGTGCTCGCTCCCTACGAGGTGACCGAAGCCACGGGAGAACGGGTGGTGCTCGACCTCCGGCAGACCTCCCTGCCACAGAAGTTCCGCCGGGCCCTGGACACGTCGGCCTTCCCGGGGCCGGTGCAGCTCGTGGCCGCCTACGAACGGGGGGCCGATACGAGGGTGGTGGTGGACCTCCGCCGTGCGGCCCCCTACCGGCTTCTGCGGGAGGGCGATCGGATCACCCTGGCCTTCGAGGGAGGAAGCGGCGACGTGCGCCCCGCTCAGGTGAGCGAGGTCCGGGACGGGGGCCGGGAGATCCTCGTGATCGAGGGACGGCCTGGGGAGGTTGCGGTGCCTGAGGCTGCGAAGGCGGCCGCCACCAAGGCCGCACCGCCTGTGCCCCGGTACACAGGGCGCCGCCTTTCCATGGATTTCGTGGACGCGGACATCCGAAACGTCCTGCGCATCATCGGCGAGGTGAGCGGTCTCAACGTGGTGGCCGGCGACGGGGTCGCGGGCAAGGTCACCGTCCGCCTCGTGGACGTACCCTGGGACCAGGCTCTGGACGTCATCCTCAAGACCCGGGGCCTCGACCAGGTTCGAGAAGACAACGTCATCCGCATCGCCCCGGCCGAGAGGCTGGCGCAGGAGAGGGCGCGGGCCCTGGAGGCGGAGCGGGCGGCGGAAGAGAAGGCCCCGCTCGTCACCGACATCATCCCGGTGAACTACGCCACGGCTGGGGAGCTCTCCGACAAGATCCAGGCGGTGTTGAGCGAACGGGGGAGCGTCTCGATGGACCAGCGCACCAATGCGCTCCTGGTCAAGGATGTGGTCGAGAACGTGCAGGAGGCGCGGGAGCTCGTGGCGCGCCTCGACACCCAGACCCCCCAGGTCATGATCGAGGCGCGGATCGTGGAGGTCTCGTCGACCTTCGCCCGGGACCTGGGCATCCAGTGGGGCGGCCGGTTCACGGCCGACACGGCTCACGGCAACGCCACGGGGTGGGCCTTCCCCCACTCGGTGGGGGTCCAGGGCGCCACGGGGACCCAGAACTTCGCCGTGAACTTCCCTGCAGCGGTGGCTGCCGGGGGCCCGGGAGGCGCCATCGGGATGACCCTCGGCCACATCAACGACGTCCTGACCCTGGACTTGCGGCTCTCCGCCATAGAGACCTCGGGCAAGGGGCGGGTGCTCTCCTCCCCGCGGGTCACCACGCTGGACAACAAGACTGCGGAGATCAGCCAGGGGATCGAGATCCCGTTCACCACGGCCACCGACACCCTGATCGAGACCTCGAGCATCGACTACAAGCTCAAGCTCAATGTCACCCCCCACGTGACGGCGGACCGGTCGATCATCATGAAGATCGACGTCACCAAGGATGCGCCCTCGACCACCTTCGTGGCGGTGGACTCGGCCACCCCGGCCAAGGAGACCCGGGCGGCCACTACCGAGGTGCTCGTCCGGGACGGGGAGACGACGGTCATCGGCGGCATCATCACCGACAGCCAGAGTCATATCGAGTCCTACGTGCCGTTCCTCGGAAAGATCCCCTACCTCGGGGCACTCTTCAAACAGAAGTCCAACCGGCAGGACAAGACCGAGTTGATCATCTTCATCACGCCCAAGATCGCCAACACCCAGGCCGTGGCCCGGAATCCCTGATGGGCCTGGAGTACCGCACGGCAGGGGAGTCCCACGGTCCCCTGCTGGCGGCCGTGGTGGAGGGGCTTCCCGCCGGGGTCCCGGTGGATCCCGCGGCCATCGACCGGGACTTGAGCCGCCGCCAGGAGGGCTACGGCCGGGGGGGCCGGATGGCCATCGAGGCCGACCGGGCGGAGATCCTCGCCGGGGTGCGCTGGGGGCGAACGACGGGTGCGCCGGTGCTGCTCGCGGTGCGCAATCGCGACTGGGAGAACTGGGGGGCGGCCA
>CAZYJP010000312.1:0-3382 GCA_964647795.1 uncultured Thermodesulfobacteriota bacterium | reverse complement strand
CTCCACTTTTTACCCGTTCAGCCATGCTCCCTGCGCGTCGGATGATCCTGGCCGGCGTCGAGTCTGCGTAGCCGGCGCGTACGCGCGAGAGCTCGCTAGCCCGATCGCCCCCAGCGCTCCGGGGTGCGAAGACCTGAGCGGCATCTGTTGAATGCGACCTCGCTCCGGGAGCGTTGCCGTCCTGTTCAAATGGGGCGTCCGGATAGCTCGATGGGTAGAAACTGGAGAGTGGTACGTCGTCCGCTCCCTAGCCGTGGTACTGGGGCAGCACCCGGAAGAGCACGATGAGCGAGACGATCAGGAAGACCGCGAGCATCAGTGGGGCGACAAAGACCCAGGTGAAGACGGGATTGTCCATCTTCAGGTGCATGTAGAACATGACCACGAGAATGAACTTCGCCGCCGTCAGGACGAGGAGGATGGGCACGACGACGGGCTCGAGGGGCGGGATGTAGATGACGGCGACCTCGAGGGCGGTCAGGATGGCCAGGGCGATCCCGATGACCACATAGGTCATGGTACCGGGATGCGCGTGATCGTCGCCGTGCTCGTGCTCGTGATGCGTCGCTGCGCGCGCTTCGTCCTGCCTTTCCGCGTTCGCCATCGTGTCCGCTATTCCTGCATCAGGTAGATGAGCATGAAGATCGCGATCCATACGATATCCACGAAGTGCCAGTACAGCCCCGCGATCTCGACCTTGAGCGAGTCGGCCGGCCCGATCCGGCCGGCGTAGGTCTGGAACCAGAGGATCAGGAGCCAGATGACGCCGACGGTGACGTGAGCGCCGTGGAACCCGGTCAGGATGAAGAAGGTGGTGCCGAACAGGTTCGAGCTCAGGGTGAGGCCCTCGTGATAGAAGTGGGTGAACTCGTATGCCTGGAATCCTAGGAAGACCATGCCGAGCCCGGCCACCATCATGAGCCAGAAGAGGGCCTTGTTGCGGAGCCCGCGCTGAACGGCGGCCAGGGCGAGGACCATGGCGAGGCTCGACATGAGCAGCACGAACGTGCTCAGGGTGGTGAGGGGGATGTCGAGGATGTCGTGGGGGTAAGGCCCGACGACGCTGCGGCCCACGTAGATCATGTACGTGGCGATGAAGGTGCCGAAGAAGAGGGTCTCCGAGCCCAGGAAGACCCAGAACCCGAGCTTCCAGGTATCGAGGCCCGTGGCGGTGGGCGGGTGCGCGTGCGCCTGAGCGGCGTGGGCTTCAGCGTTCATCGGGATAAGGTCGTCATCTCGGTTCAGGTCGGGCGCCCGGTCATCCGGCGGGCTCGAAGGCCCAGTTGATGACGGCCACGGCGGTCACGGCCACGCCAATGAGCGGCATCCACCAGATGTGGGTCATGAACAGGATCAGCGCGAGCGCGGATCCGAAAGCGGTGATGAGAGGCCAGAAGGACGGGTTTGGCATGTGCACGCCCCCGGCCGGCTCGGTGTACACGCGGTCGTCGTAGTCTTCGGGGTTGTCCCAGAGAGGGTTACGGCTCCGGACCAGCGGCAGCGCGGCGAAGTTGAAGTGGGGCGGCGGCGAAGTGGTGGCCCACTCGAGGGTAGCGGCGCCCCAGGGGTTCGACCCGGCGGGCGCACCGCGGTTCCAGCTACGGATCAGGTTCCAGGCGAAGAGGGCCGTGCCGACCACCATGAGCGAGGCCATCACGGACATGAACATGTTGATGGCCCCGAGGTTGAGCTCCTCGGCATAGGTGTAGATGCGCCGCGGCATGCCGAAGATCCCGACCCAGTGCATGGGGAAGAAGACGGCGTTGAAGCCGATGACGAACGTCCAGAAGTGCCACTTCCCAAGGGTCTCGCTCATGAAGCGGCCGGTCACCTTGGGGAACCAGTAGTAGAATCCGGCGAAGACGCCCATGAGCGTCCCGCCGATGAGGACGTAGTGGAAGTGGGCGACCACGAAGTACGTGTCGTGCTGCTGGAGGTCGGCGGGTGACGCCGCGTGCATCATCCCGCTGATCCCGCCGATGGTGAAGAGGGCCACCATGGCGATGGCGAACATCATGGACGTTGTGAACCGGAGCGCCCCGCCCCACATGGTGGCCAGCCAGTTGAACACCTTCACGCCTGTGGGGATGGCGATGATCATGGTGCTGATGGTGAAGAATGCGTCGGCGATGGGGCCGAGGCCGGTGGTGAACATGTGGTGGGACCAGACGCCCCAGCTGACGAACCCGATCAGGATCCCGCTGAACACCATGATGGCGTACCCGAACAGCGGCTTGCGCGAGAACGTCGGGATGACGTCGGACGCGATGCCGAAGGCGGGCAGGATCAGGATGTAGACCTCGGGGTGACCGAAGAGCCAGAACAGGTGCTGCCAGAGGACCGGGTCGCCGCCGGCCGCCACGTTGAAGAAGTTCGTGTCCCAGAACCGATCGAACGTGAGCATGAAGAGGGCGACGGCCAGGACCGGCAGCGCGGTGATGATGATGAAGCTGGTGACGAACGCCATCCACGTGAACAGTGGCATGCGCATGAACTTCATGCCGGGCGCGCGCAGGTTGATGATCGTGGTGATGAAATTGATGCCGCCGGCGATGGATCCGATGCCCAGGATCTGGAGACCCAGGGCGTAGAAGTCCATGTTGGGGCCGGGCGCGAATTCGCGAAGACTGAGGTTCGCGTAGCCGAACCAGCCGCCATCGGGCGCGGCGCCGATCAGGAAGCTGGAATACAGGAACAGCCCGCCGAACAGGAAGACCCAGTAGGAGAAGGCGTTGAGTCGCGGAAACGCCACGTCGCGCGCGCCGATCTGGAGCGGGACGACATAGTTGAAGAACGCCACGGCAATGGGCATCCCGACCAGGAACACCATGGTGACCCCGTGCATGGTGAACAGCTGGTTATAGACATCGGGGTCGATGAACGCCGCCTCCGGGCGGGAGAGCTGCCAGCGGATCAGAATGGCCTCGAGCCCGCCGAGCACGAAGAAGACCAGTGACGAGGCCGCGTACAGGATGCCGATCTTCTTGTGATCGACCGTGGTCAGCCAGTCCCAGAGCACCGCGCGTCGCGAGGTGGACGGGGGGGTGTGCGCTTCAGTGGTTGCCATCTTCCGTGTTCGTCCCAGTCTATGAGCTAGTGTACTGACGCCGAATTATCGTGACATTCGAACGCGGCTGCGTCCCGCCTCGCGGCGTTGCTCAGGATCGGCATAGCGCTGCTATTCCTCACCTTCGCGCCTACCGAGGCGGGCGCATCCACGTTCTCGATGTATACGGAATCTCGGCATCAGTACACTAGCGGCCCGCCGGCGCGGCGGCGGTCGGTTCTTCCATCTCCCGCTCGGCGGGCGGGAGCGCATTGGGCGCAAGATCAGGGTCCGCGGCCGGCGAGTCGGCGGGCAGGGTGTCGGGCACCGTCCCTG
>CAZYJP010000311.1:0-3382 GCA_964647795.1 uncultured Thermodesulfobacteriota bacterium | reverse complement strand
CAGCGCGGGGTCGAAGGCGTCGACGAGGTCCTCGGCGGTGGCTGCCGGGAAGAACTCGCCGCCCGTCGCCTCGGCGTAGGCCAGCAGGTCCGCTGCGGCGCCGGCCGCCGCCTCGCCGAACCCGATCGTGTAGGTGACCAGGTCGTAGTCGACGAGCTTCTCCAAGGCCTGCCAACGCAGGCTCGTCGGCTTGCCGCTCCAGAGCGGCCAGTCCCCCGGGACGCCCGTCGGCTGCCCGTCCACCGTGTCGACCCCGTCCGTCAGGAAGACGACGGCCCGCTTCCCCGGCTGGACCCCCACGGCCCGAAAGGCCTCGGTCAGGGCAGCCCCGAAGTTGGTGGCATTCTTGGGCTCCAGGGCGTCGATGATCCCCTTGAGCCGGGCGGCATCGCCGGTGAGCGGGCTCAGGATGCTCGCCCCCGTGTCGAACTCGATGAGCGCCATGAGGTCCCCCGAGGCCGGGGACCCCAGGATCGAATCGACGAAGTTCTTCGCGACCTCCTTGGCCAGGTCGAGTCTCGTCTGGCCGGGCGCCACCTCTGTGTTCATCGATCCGCTCACGTCGATCACCAGAGCGATCACCTTGCTGTCCCGAAACTGCGTCCCGACCTGGAAGGTCTGGGGGTCCAGGGGGCGGCTCGAGCTGGAGCCGGGAAAGAGGGTGATCGAGAAGTTCCGGCCGGTCAGCCCGAAACCCGGGGTCCCGGTGGGCTCCCGGAAATCCCAGAGCGAGCCCCCGTCCTGGTCTCGAAAGGCGAAATAGGCCCGAACGCGGTCCTCGGAGGGCTGGTAGCTCAGGCTCGTGTCGAGGCGGATGCCCGTCAGGGTCGTGTCCGCCAGATTTCCGGCGCGGTCGTCCAGGACCGAAGGAGGTGGTTCGCCCGGGGATACCGGGCTGGTGGTGGACTCGTCGATGCCGCAGGCCGCCAGAAGCGCGGCAAGAACCAGAGCGGCAACACGAATGTTGGAGATCGTTCTCGGAGTCTTCATGAGCCTCTCTCGTTCTCTCCAAGGAGCCGTTCGACATGCTCCGCTTTCACCGGCACCCCCCAGCGGGCCCGGCCCACCCCCTCCGGGAGCACCCAGCGCGGTTCCCCGCCTCGGTTCTTCTTGTCGGCGCGCAGGGCATCGAGGATCTTTTCGGCGCGGACCCCTGGCATCCTTAGGGGATAGCCCCACTTTTCCAGGAGCCCAAGAATCCGGCCCTCGTCGTTCGCGGACAGGAGACCGAGCCCGCGAGAGAGCCGGGCGGCGAAGCCGATCCCCAGAGCCACCGCCTCCCCGTGGGTGAACGTGCCGTAGCCCGCCGCGGCCTCCACCGCGTGGCCGAGGGTGTGGCCGAGGTTGAGCAAGGAACGGGCACCCGACTCCCGCTCGTCCGACTCCACGATGCGGGCCTTGATCGCCACGGCCCGCTCCACCACGGCCTCCAGGACCTCAGGGTCCTCCAGAAGCTCCGGGCCCCGCGCCTCCAGGAGGCCGAAGAGCTCCGAATCCGCAACCAGGGCAGCCTTCACGACCTCCGCCAGGCCCGAGAGCACCTCGCGCCGGGGCAACGTCTGCAGGGTGTCCAGGTCGGCGAGCACCCCGCAGGGTTGATGAAACGCCCCCAGGAGATTCTTGCCCCGGGGGTGGTCTATGCCGGTCTTTCCCCCTACGCTCGAGTCCACCATGGCCAGGACCGTGGTGGGCACCTGGACGAAATCGATCCCCCGCAGATAGGTGGCAGCGGCGAAACCACCCACGTCGCCCACGACCCCTCCCCCGAGCCCCACCAAGAGGTCGGAGCGTTCCACCCCGGCGACGACGAGTGCGTCCCACAGAGCTGAGAGGGCAGCGAGGTTCTTGTGGGCCTCCCCCGGCTCCAGGAGAGCCAGCCCAAGCCTTCGAGCGCCCAGGCCGGAAAGACCCTCTTCCAGTGCTGCCCCGTGGAGCACCCACACGGTACGGTCGGAGACGAGGAAGACTCCCCGGCCCGTCAGGGCCTGGGCCGCCCCGCCGGCCGCCGCGAGGTTCCCCAGCAGGCCCCCACCGATCGCCACCTCGTAGGTCCGCTCCGCAAGCCGGACCGGCACGGTTTTCAATCGGACTCCATCGGCTCGGCACGGCCCCCCAAGGCCGGGACCGAGACGCGAAGGAACCGCTCGACGATCTCGCCGGCGACTTCCCGAGGGCTCTTCCCGTGGGTGTCGACCCGGCGGGGTACCGCATCATAGAGTACCCGGCGCTCCTCCCAGAGGCGGCCCGCAGCGGCCTCCGGTTCCGATCCGGACAGGAGGGGTCTCTCGGCAGCGCTGCCCCGGACCCGCCGCAGGCACTCTTCGGGAGAGGCATCCAGGTTGACGACCAGCCGTCCGGACAGGAGGCGCCGGTTCTCTTCCCGGAGGAGCACCCCCCCGCCCGTGGCCACCACGACCCGCGGTCGCGTCAGCGCGCGCGCCAACGCCTCGGCTTCCAGATCTCGGAACCGCGGCTCCCCGTCGTCGGCGAAGATCCGGGCCACGGTCTTGCCGGCTGCGCGTTCCACTTCTTCATCCAGATCCAGGAAGTCCCACCCGAGCCCTGCGGCCAGGACCCGCCCCGAGGCCGACTTTCCGGTGCCCATGAAGCCCGTGAGGATCACGACGTCGTCCAACGGCGGTTGATCCGGTCGAGGTAGGCATCGAGGCTCTGGGTCACGTCCACGAGGCAGTCGCCGCCGAACTTGGCCAGCAGCGCCCGCGCCAATTCGAAGGCCAGGGCAGCCTCCCCGACGATGCTCGCGGCGGGCACGGCGCACACGTCGCTGCGCTCCTTGGAGGCCAGCACCGGCTCTCCGGTGGCGAGATCCACGGTATGCAGAGGCTGCATGAGGGTGGGGATGGGCTTCATGGCCGCCCGGACCCAGAGGTCTTCCCCGTTGGTGATGCCGCCCTCGAGGCCCCCGGCCCGGTTGGTGGCCCGCCGCACCCCGCCGCGCCGGCCGTCACCGGGCCCTCCGGGCAAGATCTCGTCGTGCACCTCGGAGCCGGGCAGCCGTGCGGCTTCGAAGCCGAGCCCGATCTCGACCCCCTTGATGGCCGGGATCGACAGGAACGCGAGGCCCAGTCGCCCGTCGAGACGCTCGGGCCAGACCGTGTGGGTTCCGAGACCCACCGGGGCCCCGGTGGCGAAGCAGACGAAGGTGCCCCCCAGGGTGTCACCGGCAGCTCCGGCCTCGTCCACACGGGCCGCGGCTCGCGCATTTGCCTCGGGATCCGGCATGCGCAGACTCGCTCCTTCGGCCCGGGCGTGAAGACCCGGAAAGTCCCCCTCCCAGGGCGACGCCACGCCGCCCACCGAGGTCACGAAGGAACCCACCGCGATCCCCACTTCCCGCAAAAGAGCCTTGGCGAGGGCCCCC
>CAZYJP010000310.1:0-3393 GCA_964647795.1 uncultured Thermodesulfobacteriota bacterium | reverse complement strand
CGCCGCCCAGTCCGTGGAGCGGACCCTGCGGTGGGCCCGCCGGTGCGTCGCCGCCCATGCGCTGCCGGCGGAGCAGGGCCTGTTCGGCATCGTCCAGGGCTCGGTCTTCCCGGACCTCCGGGAGCGCTGCGCCCGGACCCTGGCCGAGCTCGACCTGCCGGGGTACGCCGTGGGCGGGGTGAGCGTGGGCGAGGGCCACGAGCTCATGAAGCGGGCGGTGGAGTGCTCCGAGCCCTTCCTCCCGGCACACAAGCCTCGGTACCTGATGGGCGTGGGAAGGCCGGAGGACATCCTCGAGGCGATCGAGCGGGGGATGGACCTCTTCGACTGCATCATCCCGACCAAGTTCGGCCGGGGCGGCACCCTGTTCACGGCAACCGGAAAGCTGCGCATCCACCGCAAGGAGTACCGCAAGGACCGCTACCCCATCGACACCGCCTGTGGCTGCCCAACCTGCGGGCGGTTCTCCCGCGCCTACCTCCACCACCTCTTCACGGTGGACGAACCCCTGGGCAAGGCCCTGGCCTCGATCCACAATATCCACTTCTACATGACCCTCACGGCCCAGGCCCGAGAAGCGATCCTGGCGGACCGCTTCGGGGAGTTCAAGCGGGAGTTCTACCGGGCCTTTTTCGGGGACCCGGCCGGCCCGCCTTCCAACTCGGCCGGCAGGGGGGGGCGCAAGAACGCGACACCACAGGAGAATACAGAAAACACCAGAGATGACAGGTAGTTAGAGTCTGCACAAATTTTGTGCCGACCTGGCCGGAACCGCGCGGCTCCTGGGTCGCGCGGGGTGCCGGGACGAGGTGCCCCACAGGTTGTCCACAGGAGCTGGGGAGTGTTGGGGGAAACATCGCGGATTGCGGGGCGGAGCGGAGGGCTCCCCGGCTCCGAGCACGTGCCAGGCGGTGGATCCGGGCCGGGGGAGCGTGCTTGACAGCAGAGCCGGCCGGCGGCATACGGAGAACCTGCGAGAAGCTGCTAAGGGCCGTCCAGAAATACGTGGTCCAAAGAGCGGTGGCGAGGCGCCCGGATGACAAGGCGCGAGGAGGGCGCATACCCCCTGCGGTATGTAATCGACGTGCAACGCAGTCGTCAGGCGGGATGCACCGACGCCGCACCTGGATTCGTTGTTTCTGGACGCGCCCCAAAGGGGGGCTTTCCCGAGGAGAGACCCGTGTTCGAGATCGTCGAGAGCCAGGTTCTCGCGCCCACCGTCCACCGGCTGGTGGTGCGCGCGCCGGACGTCGCCCAGAAGCACCGGGCGGGGAACTTCGTCATGCTCCGGATCCACGAGAAGGGGGAACGGATCCCCCTGACCGTGGCGGACAAGGACGCCCGGGCCGGCACCATCACCCTGGTCTTCCAGGCCGTGGGGAAGACCACCACCGAGCTCGGGGAGTTGCAGGTCGGGCAGCGGCTCCTCGACCTCGCGGGACCCCTGGGCCGGCCCACGCATATCGAGAAGTTCCCCGGGGTCACGGTGTGCGTCGGAGGCGGGATCGGGGTTGCCCCGGTCCATCCCATCGCCTGCGCCCTCCGGGATGCGGGGAACCGTGTCGTGTCCATCATCGGGGCACGAACCCAGGAGCTCCTGATCATGGAGGACGAGATGCGCCGCGCGAGCGACGAGCTCCGGGTGGCCACCGATGACGGTTCCTACGGTCACCACGGGTTCGTGACCGACGTGCTGCGAGACGTGATCGAGCGGGAGGGCAGGGAACGGGTGTCCCTGGTCATGGCCATTGGCCCGGTACCCATGATGCGGGCGTGCTGCAAGGTGACCCTGGGGTACGGGGTGCGGACCGAGGTGAGTCTGAACCCCATCATGGTGGACGCCACGGGGATGTGCGGGGCGTGCCGCGTCACCGTGGGGGGTGAGACCAAATTCGCCTGCGTCGACGGTCCGGAGTTCGACGGCCACCAGGTGGACTTCGACGAGCTTACCCAGCGCCTGCGCATCTACCTGGACGACGAGAAGCGTTCCATGCAGGTGTTCCACGAGACCCGAGCCCACACCTGCCACTGACGGTGACGGGAGCGTTCTGCCCCGCGCCGCCGCCCAGCCGTCCCGCTTCGCGCTGCATCTGCCGGGCGTCCTCGACCGGAGCCCGCTTCCCGGAGGGTTCGACCCATGGCCAAGAAGGAACGCGTTCCCCGGGTGCCCATGCCCGAGCAGGAGCCCAGGGTCCGCGCCCGCAATTTCGAAGAGGTTCCCCTGGGGTACACCCCCGACCACGCCCTGAGGGAGGCCGGCCGGTGTCTCCAGTGCAAGAAACCGGCGTGTCGCAAGGGGTGTCCGGTGCAGGTGTACATACCCGACTTCATCGCCCAGATCGGCGAGGGCAACTTCCAGCGGGCCGCGGAGATCCTGAAGGAGAAGAACAGCCTGCCGGCGGTGTGCGGCCGGGTGTGCCCCCAGGAGAGCCAGTGCGAGATCTACTGCGTGGTCGGCAAGCAGGGGGAGCCCGTGGCCATCGGCCGCCTGGAGCGGTTTGCAGCGGATTGGGAGCGGACCCACGGGGAGGTGCGGCTGCCGGAGCTCCCTCCCAAGACGGGCAAGAGGGTGGCGGTCATCGGCTCGGGGCCGGCGGGTCTCACCGTGGCGGGCGACCTCATTCGCAAGGGTCACGACGTGACCATCTTCGAGGCCCTGCACAAGCCGGGCGGGGTGCTCGTTTACGGGATTCCCGAGTTTCGTCTGCCCAAGGCCATCGTCGAGGCCGAGGTGGAGTTCCTGACCCGGATGGGGGTGAAGATCGTTGCCAACGCGGTGATCGGCAAGACCCGAACCGTGCAGGAGCTCTTGGAGGGGGATGCCTTTCACGCCGTCTTCGTCGGCACGGGGGCGGGTCTGCCGCGGTTCATGGGAATCCCGGGGGAGAACGGCAACGGCGTCTATTCGGCCAACGAGTACCTGACCCGGTCGAACCTGATGAAGGCCTACCGCTTCCCCGAGTACGACACACCGATCATCCGGGGGAGGCGGGTGGCGGTGCTGGGGGGGGGCAACGTGGCCATGGACGCCGCGAGGACGGCCCTGCGCCTCGGGGCCGAGGCGTCGATCATCGTGTACCGCCGGGGGCGAGAGGAGATGCCGGCCCGGGCCGAGGAGATCCACCATGCCGAGGAGGAGGGGGTCGACCTGCGGCTCCTCACCAATCCGGTGCGGATCCACACCGACGAGGAGGGCTGGGTCCGAGGGATGGAGTGCGTACGCATGGAGCTCGGGGAGCCCGACGAGTCGGGTCGCCGCAAGCCCCAGGAGGTGAAGGGCTCCGAATTCGTTCTCGACGTGGACACGGTGATCGTGGCCATCGGTAACGCACCCAACCCCCTGATTCCCAGCACGACGCCCCAGATCCGGGTCAGCAAGTGGGGCACGGTGGT
>CAZYJP010000309.1:0-3396 GCA_964647795.1 uncultured Thermodesulfobacteriota bacterium | reverse complement strand
ATTTTGTGGGCCATGATGGTAGTCGCTGGTCGCTGGTCGCTGGTGGCTGGTCGCTGGTCGCTGGTCGCCGGGCTGCCGGGTCGTCGCGAAAGGGCGGATTCTCGCAGGGTGAGAGCATCTCCCCGTTCAGGAAGGGACCAGCGACCCGCGACCAGCGACCAGCGACCGCGACCCTGTTCAGATACCCGCGACCCGCCACCAGCGAGCCCCTCTCGCGACCCGCGACTCGCGACTACTTCGGCACCAGATGCGTCACACTGAACAGCAAGAGCAGGGCGAAGGTGAGCGCCACGGCGATGATAATGGGAAAGACGAACACCCCGCTGTAGATCTTGGCGTCCTGCTTGAGATGCATGTAGTACATGCCCACCAGCGCGAACTTGGCGGCCGAGAGCACGACCAGGATGGGAATGATGAGCCGGGCGATCAGCTCCATGACCGCGCCGGGAAGCTCCTTCCGGGCCACCTCGTAGGCCGCCACCTCGAGCGCCGTCAGGACGAACAGCACGACCGCGATCTTGAGGTAGATCGCGGCACCGGGGTGCTGGCGTTCCTTGTGGAGGATGCGGGGATCCATCAGGTCCATGGGGCGGCCTATCGCATGAGGTAGACGGTCGGGAAGATCACGATCCAGACGACGTCCACGAAGTGCCAGTACAGCGCGGCCAGTTCCAGGTTGACCGCCTTGGCCGGGGGCAGCTTGCCGCGGATCGCCAGCACCAGGATCGTGGCGAGCCACACGACGCCCAGCGTCACGTGGGTGCCGTGGAATCCCGTCAGGGTGTAGAAGGTCGACCCGAACAGGTTGGTGGTGTAGCCCAGGCCCTTGTGGTAGAAGTGGTAGAACTCGTAGACCTGCATCCCCACGAAGAACAGCCCGCCCACCACCGTCAGGGTCAGCCAGGTGAGCAGCCGGCGGCGGTTTCCGGTCTGGGCCCCGTTCAGGGCCATCACCACGAAGAAGGAGCTGAAGAGCAGCACCGCCGTCCCGAACGTCACCAGCGGGATCTCGAAGACCGCCTCGCACTGCTGGAGCTGGCCGCCCAGCACGCACTGGGAGGGCTCGTGTGGCAGGGGACCGATCCGGCTCTGGCCCTTGTAGACGAGGTAGGTGGAGATCAGCGACGCGAAGAACAGGCATTCTGACCCGATGAAGGTCCAGATCGCCAGCTTCCGGTTGTCGAGGCCGGTCGCCGTGGAGGCGTGCAGGGCGTGGGCGTCAGCGTGGGCCACAGGCGTTCGGTCCTTCAGCCGAAGTCGGGTGTCTGCGGGTCATTCCGCGGGCTCGAAGGCCCACCGGAAAACCCCGTAGAAGATGATGGCTCCACCCAGCAGGTTCACCGGCACCCCGCCGGCCATGAAGCCGATGAAGAACACGAGGATGCCCACCGCCGTCACGAGCGGCCAGTGGGACGGGTTCGGCATGTGGATCCCCTCCCCGCTTACCCGGGCGGGCTCCGGCAGGGCGCCGCCGGCCTGTCGCTTGCGATGCCACAGCTCGTCCCGGTGCTCGACCGCCGGGACCTCGGCGAAGTTGAAGTGCTGGGGCGGTGATGGGATGGACCACTCCAGGGTCGCGCCATCCCACGGGTCCGCCGGCGCCCGCCGCGCGTCACGCTCGCGCCAGCACTTCACGATGTTGTAGAGGAAGACCAGGAAGCCCGCGCCGAGCACAAAGGCACCCACCGTCTGGATCACGTTCATCAGCTCGAAACCGAGCCCGGCCGGATAGGTGTAGACCCGCCGCGGCATCCCGTGCAGGCCCGCGAAGTGCATGGGGAAGAACGTCAGGTTCATCCCGATCATGGTCAGCCAGAACTGGGCTTTCCCCAGCCCCTCATCCAGCAGGTACCCGAACATCTTCGGCCACCAGTAGAAGGCGCCGGCAATGAGCGCGAGGATGGAGCCGCCAAACAGCACGTAGTGGAAGTGGGCCACCACGAAGTAGGTGTCGGTCTGCTGGAGATCGGCCGGCGGCGAGGAGTGCATGACGCCGGACAGACCCCCGATGATGAACATCGCGATGAACCCGAGCGCGAAGTACATCGCCGTGGTGAACCGGATGGATCCCCCCCAGATCGTGCCGATCCAGTTGAAGATCTTGACCCCCGTGGGCACAGCGATGGCCATGGTGGTGATCGAAAACACGGCGTCCGCGATCGGCCCCATGCCGGTCGAGAACATGTGGTGGCTCCAGACCCCGAATCCGAGAAACGCGATGAACGCGCCGGAGAACACCATGGCGGCGTAGCCGAACAGGGGCTTCCGGGAGAAGACCGGCAGGATCTCGGACACGATCCCGAACGCGGGCAGGATCAGGATGTAGACCTCCGGGTGTCCGAAGATCCAGAACAGATGCTGCCAGAGCACCGGATCGCCGCCCCCGGCCGGCACGAAGAAGCTGGCGCCGAACACGCGGTCGGCCATGAGCAGGATCAGGGCGACCGTGATGACCGGGAAGGCGAGCAGCAGCAGCGCCTGCGTGATGAAGCTCATCCAGACGAACATGGGCATGCGCATCAGCGTCATGCCCGGCGCCCGGAGATTGACGATGGTGACGAAGAAATTGACGGCGGCCGCCATCGAGGCGATGCCCAGGATCTGGAGCCCGATGACCCAGAAATCGACGTTCAGCCCCGGCGAGAACTGCCGCGACGTGAGGTTGGCGTACCCGAACCAGCCGGCGTTGGGCGCGGCGTTCATGAGGAAGCTGAAGTTCATGAACAGGCCGCCCAGGATGAACACCCAGTAGCTGAAGGCGTTGAGCCGCGGGAAGGCCACGTCACGCGCGCCGATGTGGAGCGGGATCAGATAATTGAAGAACATCGCCGACAGCGGCATCACCCCGAGGAAGATCATGGTGGTGCCGTGCATCGTGAACAGCTGGTTGTAGGCCTCGGGCGAGAGGAACGTGCGCTCGGGGGCGCCGAGCTGCCACCGGATCAGCAGGGCCTCGAACCCGCCGAGCAGGAAGAACGCGAACGCCGAGACACCGTAGAGGATGGCGATCCGTTTGTGATCGACCGTCGTGAGCCAGCTCCACAGACCCGTGGGCTCGTGCTCTCCGGCCGGGGCGTGCTCCAGCACCGACGTCGTCATGGATCTCCCTGGAAGGCGCGGGCTACCGGTGGGCCCGCAGGTAGGCCACCAGCAGCGTGATCTCCTCGTCAGTCAGCTCGCGCGCCAGCCGCATGAGCGACCCTTGCTTCACGCGCTGCGGCTCCCGGAGCCACCGCGCCAGATTTTCTTCCGTGTTCTCGAGCATCCCGCCGGCCAGGGTGAGCCGGCTGCCCACGTGGCTCAGATTGGGCCCCGTGAGGTCGACCAGGCCCGCCGTGGGCGTTCCCACCATCGCATGGCATCCCAGACATCCCCCCGCCATGAATGCGGCCCGGC
>CAZYJP010000308.1:2259-3406 GCA_964647795.1 uncultured Thermodesulfobacteriota bacterium | reverse complement strand
TGCTGTAGTGAATGGCGCCGGGGTGGGTCGGGAGTTCTTCGTAGATCTCCCGTACCCTGCGCACGTGGTCCTTCTCATCCTCCGCCAGGGACGAAAAGACGGACCTGGCCGCCGGGTCCTCCGCCTGCTCCGCCGCCCGCAGATAGAAGTCTCGGCCGTCAGATTCGAACTTCACGGCCTCTCCGAGGGCCACCACGGCAGCGTCGCGAATGCTCATCGCTTCCTCCTTCGGACCTCCCGCCGCGCGGGAGGCGCAGGGATCGCGAAAGACCGCGCATGGATTCTAGCGACCGCCCCGCCACACTGTCAAACGAGGCCTCCGAGGTTGCGGTGCGCGTGCTGTGCGTCTACGGCAGCCCTCGCATCGGAGGAAACACCGACCTCCTCATGGACGCCTTCGCCCAGGGGGTCCATGAGGCCGGCGCCGAGGCCCAGCAGGTCTACCTGCGCAACCTGAAGATCTCCCCCTGCCGCGAGATCTACGCCTGCAAGGAAGAAGGGCGCTGCGCCCTGCGCGACGACATGCAGCCCCTCTACGACGCCCTGCGCGACGCTCATGCCATCGCCCTCGCGACCCCGGTGATGTTCTACTCGGTGAGCGCCCACGCCAAGGCCTTCATCGACCGCTGCCAGGCCTTCTGGTCGCTGAAGTACCTGAGGGGCGAGAGCGCGAACCGATCCCCGCTGGCCGTCCGCAAGGGAGTCTTCCTCAGCGTGGGGGGCTCGAAGGGCCAGAGGATCTTCGAGGGCGCGCTGCTGACCTTCCGCTACTTCCTCGACACGCTGGACGCCGTCCCCTGGAAGTCTCTCACCTACCGGGAGATCGACCACAAGGGGGCGATCCGCGGCCACCCGGAGGCCCTCACCCAAGCCAGAGATCTCGGAATCGAGCTGGTCGGGGTACTGCGGGCCGACCTGGCGGAGGCAGCCCATGGCGCGAGCCGAGACTGAAGACCGCCCAGCCCAGCGCCTTGAGGAAGCGCGCGCCCGGCTGGGGGCGTTCCTCAAGCAGAAGGGCTTGCGGGCCACACGCCAGCGCGATGCGGTCCTCGACACCTTCCTCCGGGAGGACGCCCACGTGAGCGTGGACGAGCTCTGCGACCGGGTGGCCAAGGGGTTGTTGGCTCTTGGGATCAAAAAGGGAGAC
>CAZYJP010000308.1:0-2249 GCA_964647795.1 uncultured Thermodesulfobacteriota bacterium | reverse complement strand
GAGCTCTGCGACCGCGTTCGGAGGAAGAACCCTTCCATCGGGCACGCCACCGTCTACCGGAGTATGGGGCTCTTCGTGGAGGCCGGGATCGCCAAGGAACGGCGGTTCCACGAGGGACGGGTCCGCTACGAGGCGGGTGTGGACGTGGGTCACCACGACCACCTGGTCTGCCTGGCCTGCGGCGGCATCCAGGAGTTCGAAGATCCCACCATCGAGAAGCTCCAGCAGGACATCGCGGGCAGCCGCGGGTTCCAGGTGACCTATCATCGGCTGGAGCTCTATGGGCTGTGCGCCTCCTGCCGGGATTGAGGCGCCCGCCTTGCCCCTGCTCGAGGCGGGTATTGCCCCGGAGATCCCAACAGAAACAGCGCGAGTTTGACTGCCCCGGCGGGGGGTGCTATAAACACCGCCCCGGTCGGCAACACCGACACTAGCCTCTTATCGAGAGTGGCGGAGGGACCAGGCCCTGCGAAGCCACAGCAACCGGCCCCTCGGGCAAGGTGCTACGTCCTGCGGGGCGTCTCGCCCCGGGAGATGAGAAGGTCGGCCCCCAGCCGTCGGCCCCGCGCCGCACCGGCACACCTCCCGGCGCCGCCCTTCCGAGGAGGTTTCCTTGACCCAGCCCGACAGCGGTGTGGGGCTCGTGACCCCCCACCGGGTGGTCCTGTGCGAGCCCCCTGACGAGTTCTACTTACAAAGCGGCCGAATTCTGGGTCCAATCGAGGTCTGTTACGAGACCTACGGACGGCTCTCGCCCAACGCGGACAACGCTGTCCTGGTATGTCACGCGCTCTCCGGCGACGCCCACGCCGCGGGAATCCACTCGCGGGGGGATCGGCAGCCCGGGTGGTGGGATCCGATGATCGGCCCCGGTCGGGGAATCGACACCGACACCTACTTCGTCATCTGCATCAATGTCTTGGGAAGCTGCCGCGGCACCACCGGCCCGGGCAGCGTGAACCCCCGCACCGGCCGTCCGTACGCCATGCAGTTCCCCGTCATCACCGTCCGCGACATGGTCCGCGTGCAGGCCCGGGTCCTCGACCACCTCGGGATCGATCAGGTCTTGTGCGTGATCGGGGGCTCCATGGGTGGCATGCAGGCGCTGGAGTGGGCCGTCCGCTACCCCGGCCGGGTCCGCTCGGCCGTCCCGATCTCCACCACCGGGGCCTCCTCGCCCCTGTGCATTGGCTTCAACAAGATCGGGCGCCGGGCCATCATGGCCGACCCCAACTGGAAGGGGGGCGACTACTACGGCGGGGAGCCCCCCCGCGACGGCCTCGCCGTGGCCCGGATGATCGGGCACCTCACCTTCATGAGCGACGCCTCCATGCGCCGCAAGTTCGGGCGGCGCATCTCCGGCCGCGAAGGCATCTATGCCTTCACGGCCCAGTATGACGTGGAGCGATACCTCCACTACAACGGCTACAAGTTCACCGACCGGTTCGACGCGAACAGCTATCTCTACCTCACCAAAGCCCTGGACACGTTCGACCTGGGCGACGGCTTCCCCGGAGGAATGGAGGAGGCCCTCTCCCAGATCCGAGCCAGGATCCACTTCGTCACCTTCACGTCCGACTGGCTCTACCCGCCCGAGGACACCGACCACATGGAGGCCCTGTTGCTCCGCCTCGGCAAGGCGGCGGAGCATCTCAAGGTTCCGAGCGACTACGGCCACGATGCCTTCCTGGTGGAAGTGGACGGCTACGCCCACCGGATCTCCGAGTTCCTCGAGCGCGTGTACGCCGAGCGGCTCTCGAACCCTTAGTGGTCCGCTCCGTAAATACGGTGACGCACCGAGAGCGCCGCGGCTGCAAGGCGTGAGGAGGGAGAATACCGGGCGGTATTCGCCCGACGAACAACGCGGTAGACGCGGATGCAGCGGCGCTCGAATGCCAGCATACTTGCGGAGCGGACCACTTAGGGCCCATCCGGTATTTCTGGCCGGACCCTCGGCGAACGGAATCGCGAAACGGGAGCATCGCCGTCTCGCAGGGTGAGGCACCGGCGGCCCGGGCGAGCCGCGCACCGACCGAAGGTCCGAACCCGGGGGGGACACGGGGTTCTCCGCCTGCCGACCCTTCCGGGACCCCTGTCGGAGCCCCGCGGACCGCAGGGGGAGACGAGTCGGGCCGCCGACCCTGACGGCCGGGTACAGCCCCAGCGCAACCGGTGCTATACTGCGGCACTCGTGTTGGGGAGGCCGTCGGCGCCGACCCCGCCCTGTGCCGCCCCCCGCCCCGGACCGG
>CAZYJP010000307.1:0-3440 GCA_964647795.1 uncultured Thermodesulfobacteriota bacterium | reverse complement strand
CAGGCAGGCGGGCCGGCTGCGCTCCGGGGAGGGCGTCGAGGTGGTCGCGGGCCCAACGGGAGTGCAGTACGCCCAGCACGCGCGAGGCAGCACGCCGGCTCCAGCCGGGGGGTCGGTCCGGTGGACCGTGGAGTGGGAGGCCCCTGTGGGCTCGGGCGGAGAAGTGGCTCTCCACGTAGCGGCCAACGCAGCCAACGGCGACGACTCGGAGCTCGGGGACTTCGTCTACCTCGGGGAGTGGAAGAGCCGCGAACCCGAGGCGGAGTGATTTACCCATGACCTTCGGTCACGGGGCGAGTCGACCCGTACCTGGTTAGAGGTGGAAGTCCCCCGACGCCTCGGGCTGGTAAAGAACTTCCTCGATACGGATTCGCCTCATGCCCGCTGGGACCGGCCACTCGATGGTGTCCCCGACGTGATATCCGAGGAGAGCGGTCCCAACCGGAGACAGAATGGAAATCCGGCCGGCGTCGATGTCTGCCTGCCGAGGGAAGACCAGTGTCAGCACGGACTCTTCCCCGCTGTCCACGTCGACGATGCGTACGCGCGAGTTCATGGTGACCACGCCGGATGGGATCTGCTGGGGGCTGACCACCGTGGCGCGAGAAAGTTCTTCTTCGAGCTCGTGTAGATGCCCCCGGTCCCGGTCGGCCGGCTGCTCGGCCGAGGCCTCTAGCAGGTTCTCGAGGCGCCGCAGGTCGTTCTCGGTGATCTGGATCGCCCGCTCCCGCATGGACCCGCTCTTTCTGCCAGGGATGAAGCCGGCAACAACAAAACGGGTGGTGCAGTGGCCGGTCGGCCAATGCCCCACCCTCGGACGGTGCGCGACAATATACCCGGCTCCGGCGGCTGCCGCAACCCGACCGCCGACACCCGACCGCCGACAGTCGACGGCCACGTAGCGGAATCCAGCGAGTGAAGCCGGGCACCAACCGAAGCGCTTCACGACCGTTCGCTGCCCGTGTGGTGGTTCCCGCCCTCCGGGGGGGGCGAGGGCCGCGACGCCCTCCTGCGAACCCTTCGGGGCGGGGGAAGGGCGAACCGGATGGTGCTGAGGCTTGCGGCCAGGAGAAGCATCCCCGCAAGCTCCCGGCGGACGGGACGCGGCGGGCGGGGTCACGGGGACGAGCTCAGCGCCAGCAAGCGCCCAGGGATGCCCCACTCCTTCAGGAGGGTTGCGACGCGCGGAGGCACCAGGAGCTCCCACGGCTCTCCCCGGGCCATCCTCCTTCGCACCTCGCTGCCGCTGATCCCTTTGTCCTCGGGGCGCACCTCCCACAGGACGTGGGTCCGCAGACCCTGCTCCTGGAACAGGCGGAGTTTCTCACGCCCCCAGTCGTCGTAGATGGTGAGGAAGAAGACCGCGTCGAGGGGCACGTAGTACCGGTACAGCTCCGGGAAGTTGATGGGCAGGGGGACCACCGTGAAGGATGCGGTCGGAACGCCCGCCGCCTCGAGGGCAGCGCGCACCATGAACTGGCGCTCGTAGTAGGTGAGGGGGTTGGCAGCGGACTCGGTCCGGTGGGGGTCGGCCCCTCGGTCTCGGCTGAGGGTGTGGTCGGGGTTGGTCACCCCCACGACCAGGTGCCGGCAGAGCTCCTTTCCTGCCAGCAGGTACCTCAGGTGGTCGTGGTGCAGCACCTGGAACCGGCCGTGGATGACGCCGACCTCGTAGCGGGGCTCTTCGTCTCGGTTCGCGCTCATGGATTCGGACCTGTGAGGCGGGAAAACGGCCTACTCGAGGCGGAAGGGCTGGTAATCCCCGGGCCAGTAGGGCTGATCCCAGGGCGTGTCCATGGTGCCCGAGAGCTTCGCCAGGCCCAGGTGGTTCAGGACGAGGTACATCAACTCCTTGCCCCGGACGCAGCCCAGGGCGCCCTGGGCTGCGCTCACCTCGTCATGGCGGCTCACGGCGTCCCGGCGGACGCTCTGGCCGCAGAGCGTCAGGGGCACGGTGTCGCCCGAGTGGATGAGGGGCCCGGAGCTCGGGGTGCAGTGGTCGGCCGTCACGGCCAGCAGCACCTCGGGATCCTCGGCCAGCGGCCCCACGGCCTCGCCGAGGCCCCGGTCGAAGGACTCGATGACCGCCCGCTTCGCCAGGGGATCCTTCCGATGGCCCGCCTCGTCGGCCGCCTTGGTGTGGATGTGGATAAAGTCGTGGGTGGCGAGGGCGTCGCGGGCCAGGCGCAAACGCTCGGCCAGGTCGCTTCCCGGGTCGGCGGTGTCCGCCACCTTCCGGACATCGAGCCCCAGATAGGCGCACAGCCCCCAGTAGACAGGGGCCGAGCAAAGCGAGAGGCCCCGAAGGCCGTTTTGCTCCCGGAAGGGCCGGACGGGCTTGAGCCGACCGGCTCGCTGGGTGACGAGCCCGGTGATGGGGGGAAGCCCCCGCGCTGTCCGGCGGACGTTCACCGGGTGCGCCCGCAGTCGGCGGTGGGACCAGATCAAGAACTGCTTGAGCGCCGCGGCGGCCTTCCGGGCTTCCGGGTCCGCTGCGTGGGTTTGCCACGGCAGGACATCGGGCACCGCGCAGTGTTCGCGCATCGGGTTGGTGTCCGTCACGAAGGGCGACACTCCGCCCCGCAGGATCAGGACGCCGGATATGCCCTGGATGGGAACGAAGCGAATCCCGACGCCGGAGGCCTCGTATTCCGCGACCTCCGCGGCGAGCAGGGCCGCCTCGGTCTCGTCCGCCGCGGGCTTTTCCCCGTCGACCCAGAGCGCTCCGCCCCGGTCCGAGAGAGACGCGAAGTGCGCCAACACCGCCACGTCGTCCGGTTCGAGGTCGATCCCTGCGCCAAGGGCCTCCAGGGGCCCCCGGCCGGGGAAGTCCTCCGGGTCGTAGCCGAACATCGTGCAGTGGGCGATCTCGCTCGGCAGGGCCTGGCCGTGGGCAGCCGCGTGGTAGAGCCCGTTGGCTCCGATCGTTGCCAGGCGGTCGAGGCAGGGGGTCACTGCGGCCTGGAGCGGGGTCCGGTGCCCCAGGGCTTCCTGGGCGTGATCGCCCACTCCGTCGAGGAGAATCAGCACGCACTTGCGCGGCACGGGCACCCTCCGTCTGCTCGCCCAGAGACCGGCCCTGCCCGCCCGAGAGGCGGGTGTAGGGGGACTTCTTCCGAAGGGGGGCCGAGAAGCCATCCTCTTCGGGTCCGTGCCGGCCGGCACAACCCTCCTACCAGGGCCCGAACCAGATCCTCTTGCGAACGGACCGGGACTTCGAAGCGGGTGACGACCCGGCCCAGCTCCCCCAAGCCGTGCGCGTCGCTCCCGCCGCACCGGACCAGGGGATACCGGGTCAGCAACTGCTGGACGCCCCGGTTCTCCGACGGGGTGTTCCGGCCGTTGAGCGACTCCACGGCCCGGCACCACCCCTCGCGGAACAGGGCCTCTTCGACGGGTCGATCGCCGCGACAGGGGTGGGCGGCCACGGCCACGCCCCC
>CAZYJP010000306.1:0-3458 GCA_964647795.1 uncultured Thermodesulfobacteriota bacterium | reverse complement strand
GCCCGCCCGCTGACATGGCCAAGCGCCTCACCAAGGAGGTCCGCGCCGTCCGCCTGCCGGAGCGCCGCATCCGGGAGATCGAGGAGTTGGTCGCGGCCTGGCCCTACGAGACGAAGGCGTTCCTGCGGGCGCGTCTGAACCAGTTCACGCCGCCTTCGGGCCCGTTGCACGCGGTGGTGGAGGCGCTGCTGTCCCTCTTCTGGCGGCCCCGAGAGCAGGGATTCACGATCCTGCGGGATCCCCAGATCCTCACCGACTGGCAACGCCGGTTCGAGTTCTCGGGAGAGACCTCCCCGCGGGCGGCCTGGACCCGCATGCTGGAGAGGGAGCTCTCCGCCAACGACTACGTCTACCTGCTGGCCCTCCTGAACCGCGAGCTCACCGACGTCCACGTCCCGTCAGAGTTTCGCGCTCTCCTGGAGAACGTCTACCGGGCCCACGTGCGCAAGGAGTACCTCGCCGACCCCGACGTTCCCAAGGCCCCGCTGCTCCTGGTGATCGGGCCCAGCGGGGGCGGCAAGACAGCGACCTCGGCGGAGGCCCTCGAGGTGGTGGTGTTCCGCAACGAGGTCCTGCCCGAGGTGGATCTCGGGAGGAAGCGGGAGGAAGTGCTGGCCGACGAGCCCTTCTGGCGCAGCATCGAGGCTGTGGACCCCGGCCTGGCCGAGGAGATCTCCCGCAGGCGCCGCCTGAAGCTCTACCAGTTCCTGTCCCGGAGGTGGCTCGTGCGGCGGCTCTTCCAAAAGAGCATCTCGAGCCATCTGGCCGAGCTCCAAGAACGGGGTGTGGCGGTGGATTACGCCGTGGTGACCCCCAACGACTACCAGACCGCCCTGGCGGGTGAGCCCGGCAATTACCTCCGCAAGGCCCTGGGGGATCCCCA
This sequence comes from uncultured Thermodesulfobacteriota bacterium, assembly GCA_964647795.1. Classification (GTDB taxonomy): domain Bacteria; phylum Desulfobacterota; class Deferrisomatia; order Deferrisomatales; family JACRMM01; genus JBFLZB01. The sequence goes on along the minus strand of CAZYJP010000306.1, from coordinate 2,575 downwards.
CCGGACCTCGATCCGCCACGTCGAGGAGGCCCACAGCGCCTTTGGCCGGGCGGAGAGCCGCTCGACGTCCGTGTCGAGCCAGCAGCAGACCCTGGTGGACACGGCCAACATCATCCTGGACGAGATCATCGACGGCCAGCGCGACTGCCTCCTCATCGCCACCACGGACCAGCCCGAGAGGTTCGACCCGGCCATCTACCGCCGGTTCGTGGAGAAGGGCCGGATCGTGGACGTCTCGGAGTTCTGGAAGAGCCGGGAGAACCTCCGGGAGCTCGTGCGGCTCGAGCTGCGCCGGGCCGACATCCGCGTGGGGGATGCGCCGGAAGGCCCGCCGCCCCTGGGAATTTCGTACCTGGCTCCGGCGGACCTGGAAGGGGCGGTGGACAGGCTCTTCCCGATCTTCCGGGAGCGAGCCCTGAAGATCACCCCCTCCTACGTCCGCAAGCTCGTGCGGTCCATCGTGGAGCTCCGGGGCGAGTTCCGTCCCCAGCACCTGGAAGACTCCCTGCTGGTGCGCACCGCCTTCGAGCAGGTGGCTCGCAACGCCCACGGCGACATCTACAAGCGGGTCGTGGACCGGATGGACCGCAGCGTGCGCTGGGAGCAGTACGTGGGGGCGGTGAAGGACCAGTTCTCGGAGCTTGCCATGAACTGCCTCTACTACGGGGTGAGCGACGAGAAGGGACTGGTGCTGGCGGGCCCGCCGGGCAGCGGGAAGACCTTCCTGGCCCGGGCGTGGCTGAGCGAGAACCGGGACGTCCACGATCTTGCCGTGCGGCCCACCGACCTACAGGACCCGGCCAACCCCATCGACGGCACGGTGGAGAACCTGGAGCACGTGTACGACATCGCCAAGATGATCGCGCCGGCCGTGGTGTTCATCGACGAGGGGGACGCGCTGGTCCCCCGACGGAGCGCCGCCGGCGGGGCCCCCCAGGACAAACTCACCAACAAGTTTCTCAACATCGTGGACGGCGAGGTGCCCCTGAACCGGGTCTTCACGGTGCTGACCACCAACCGCCTCGACATCCTGGACCCGGCACTCGTCCGCTCCAAGCGCCTCAAGGCGCTGGATGTGACCGGGCACCTGCGCCGGGACGACATCGCCGAGATCGTGGCCAAGAAACTGGACGGTATTCCCCTGGAGGAGGGTCTCGACCCCCTGCGGGTCGAGGAGGCGGCCCGGGCCGTGTGCAATACCCCGGCCGACTACGCGGCCTTCACCGACAAGGCTCTGGCCCTGCGGGCCACCGAGTGGGAAGTCATCCGGCGGCTCCGGGACCTGGCGGGTGCGCCGACCGAGGCCCGCGAGAATTTCGTCAAGTTCAACCTGCGGATCCTCGTGGGCATCCTCGAGGCCCTGCACGCTCCCCAGACGGTCAAGACCCGACTCAAGAGCGAGCCCCTGGAGTTCCTGCGACACTGCGACGAGGCACTAGCGCTTGCCGACCCCATCGGCCGCAGCGAGGACTATCCCCTCTCCCGTTCCCACCTCCAGGCGGCCCGGGAGGAGATGAGCCAGAGCCCCACCAAGAAGGGCAAGGTGCAGCTCGACGAGTTCCTGGAGGCCGAGTTGAGCCAGGAGCCCCAGGTGGGGTTCATCATCGGCGTGGGCGCGAGCGAGGTGGCCGGCGTGCTCCTGCCGATCGCCACGAGCCTGGTGTACAACCTCTCGGCCGAAAAGGTCCTGGTCACCGGGGCGGTTTCCTCCTCCGCGCCAAACGCCGCCGAGCTGGACATGGCGGTTCAGATGACCCAGCAGTCGGCCCGGGAGGCCCTGACCCTGGTGGAGAACTACCTCCAGGGACTCTCCCCCAGGGTCAACGTGGCCCGGCTCCTGGGAGAGTTTCTGGACAAGTACACCGTGCACCACCAGCTGCTCTCCGCGTCCTACGCGGTTGGCGGGCCTTCCGCCGGGTACGCCCTGGCCATCAACACCCTCTCGGCGCTGTTCCTCGTCCCCGTGTGCAACGACTTCGGCATCACGGGCGCCCCCTGGACCAAGGGCGTCAAGCGCGGGGAGGTGGGCAGCCCCGTCATCATCGGCGGCCACAAACGGAAGGCCGAGAAGGTGCTCCAGCACCTGCGGCGCATGTACCTGCCCCTGCAGAACTACAGGGACCTGGACCCCGACTTCCTCGCCGGGTACTGGGCCCAGGGCAGGGATGTGCTGGGCGTCACCCACTTCGGCGAGCTGGTCCCGGAGCTGATGTGGCTCGGGCCGGAGCACCAGCAGGCGCTCCTGGACCTGATCGCGGCGCGCATCGAGTACAAGCTGAGAAAGCACCGGGGGGAGAGGCCTCCGGGGGACCTGAAATCACGCATCCTGGCAGGCAAGACCGGTTTGAGAGCCGCCCTGGAGGACGAGCTCCGCCGCCGGCTCGACGCGATCCTCGCCTATCTGGAGAACCCCGCCCAGGACCCCCACCTCTCGCTGGAGGAGATCTTCCGGCGCGGCCCGCCCCGGTTCCGAGGGCTCCGAGGCCTGTGGGAGCGCCGGAAGAAGGGGTCGGAGGAGCCCGGAGACGTGTGAACTGGGCGGTGCGGACGTCACGGGATGGGCTCTGCGCCCCTT
>CAZYJP010000305.1:0-3459 GCA_964647795.1 uncultured Thermodesulfobacteriota bacterium | reverse complement strand
ACATCGACGTCCAGGGCGCCCTGCAACTTGCCGAACAGGTGCCCGGGGCAGTGCTGGTATTCGTGCTGCCTCCCTCCTGGGCCGAACTGAGGCGGCGGCTCACCGGGCGGGGACTCGATTCGGGGGAGGTCGTGGAGCGAAGGCTTGCCAATGCCCGGGGCGAGTTGGGGCGGGCCCTCCGCTATGACTACCTCGTGGTGAACGACCACCTCGCCCGCGCCGCCGACGAACTGTGCAGCATCGTGCGCGCCGAGCGGTGCCGCTCCGCCCGACGGATGGACCTGGTGAGGGAGTTGCTGAATGGAGAAGGATGAACCCAAAAGGCGAAACGATGGAGGGGGACGCCCCCCAAACAAGCTTTACCCAAACGAGCAACACGCAACACGCAACCGACACCGGCCACCCGATACCGGAGTAACCCGATGGCACGAGTAACCGTGGAAGACTGCCTGGAAGTGATCCCCAACCGCTTTGCCCTGGCCATGGTCGCGGCCCAGAGGGCGAAGCAGCTCTTGCGGGGCGCCCCGGCGCTGGTGCAGAGCAAGAACAAATTCATCGTGACGGCCCTGCGGGAGATCGGCGAGGGGAAGGTGACCCTCAAGGAGCGGGTGATCGGGAAGGACGCCGACTAGGCTTCCTGTTTCGCCAGCCGGATGAGCCGACTTAGCGACATCCTCGAGAAGGTCCAGTCCTACCAAGGCGACGCCAGTCTTGACCTCCTGCGCAAGGCGTACGTCTTCTCGGCCAAGGTGCACCAGGACCAGACTCGTCTCTCGGGGGAGCCCTACCTCACCCACCCCCTGGCCGTCGCCGAGATCCTGGCCGACCTGCGCATGGATGAGGTCACGGTGGCGTGTGGTCTGCTCCACGACGTCATCGAGGTCGGTGCCACTTCCACGGACCTGGTGCGGGAGCACTTCGGGGGCGAGGTGGCCTCGATCGTCGAGTCCCTGAGCCATCTCTCCCGGGTCACCTACTCCTCCCGCAAGCAGGAGCAGGCGGAGTACTTCCGCCGCCTCATCCTGGGCATGGCCAAGGATGTGCGGGTGGTCATGGTGAAGCTGGCCGACCGCCTGCACAACATGCGCACCCTGGGTCCCGTGCCCCGGCCCCGGCAACTCCAGGTCGCCCAGGAAACCCTCGACATCTACGCCCCCCTGGCCAACCGCCTGGGCATCCATCGGCTCAAGAGCGAGCTCCAGGACCTGGGTCTTCGGTACACGGCGCCCGAGGTGTACGCGGACCTGGTGCAGAAGGTGCGGATGCGCCTGGCGGAGCGGGAGAGCTACATCGCCGAGGTGACCGGGATGCTCGAAGGGCTCCTGGCCGAGAACGGTCTCCGGGGTCACGTGAGCGGCCGGCCCAAGCACTTCTTCTCCATCTGGAAGAAGATGCAGGAACAAGGGATCGGCTTCGACAAGGTCTATGACCTCATCGCGTTCCGGATCATCCTCCAGGAAGTGCGAGACTGCTACGGCGCGCTGGGCGCGATCCACGGCCGGTGGACGCCGATCCCCGGGCGGTTCAAGGACTACGTCGCGCTCCCCAAGCCCAACCTCTACCAGTCACTCCACACCACGGTCATGGGGCCCCAGGGGCAGCCCATGGAGGTGCAGATCCGCACGGAAGAGATGCACCGCATCGCCGAGGAGGGCATCGCGGCCCACTGGCGGTACAAGGAGAAGCGTGCCGCCGCGGGCGCCGAGGATCGGGTGTTCCAGTGGCTTCGCCAGGTGGTGGAGGCCCACCAGGACGTCGGCGATGCCCAGGAGTTCCTCGAGAGCGTCAAGATCGACCTCTACCCCGACGTCGTACTGGTGTTCACCCCTGCCGGGGAGCTCGTGGAACTGCCCCGGGGTTCGACCCCGGTGGACTTCGCCTACGCGGTGCACAGCCAGGTCGGCGAGCAGTGCGTCGGCGGGAAGGTGAACGATCGGATGGTGCCCTTGAGCCACCGGCTCAAGAACGGCGACCGGGTTGAGATCATCACCTCCAAGAACCACACGCCGAGCGCCGACTGGCTCGAGTTCGTCCAGACGTCCAAGGCCCGCAACAAGGTCCGAGCCTGGATCAAGACCCAGCAGCGCGAGCGCTCCCTCGAGCTCGGGCGCGATCTCTGCGACCGGGAATTTCGGAAGGCCGGCCACAGCCTCGCCAAGGCCCTCAAGGCCGGAGAGCTCGAGGCCCTGGCACCGAAATTCGGCCTCAACAAGGAGGAGGAGCTCCTCGAAGCCGTGGGGTACGGCAAGATTTCCGCTCGCCAGGTGCTGGGAAAGCTCTATCCGGATCTAGAGGAGCGCGGGCCCGAGGAGGGCAAACCCCCCAGGAGGCCCCCCAAGACCCCCAAGGGAATCGTCATCCACGGCGTCGGCGACGCCATGGTGCGGTTTGCCCGGTGCTGCAATCCGCTCCCGGGGGAGGCCGTCGTGGGGTTCGTCACCCGGGGCCACGGGATGACCGTGCACACCGCCGACTGCCCGAATGTGCGAAAGCTCGACCCGGAGCGCCGCATCGAGGTGGATTGGGGCCGGGGCGAGGCCGCATCCCACCCGGTGAAGATCCGGGTCTCCTGCGACGACCGAAAGGGCATCCTGGCTGCCATCACCCAGGCTCTGGCGGGGTTCGACGTCGGCGTGGCCCGGGCCGACGTGCGCACCTGGGCCGTGGGGGAGGCCGAGTGCAACTTCGAGATCCTGGTGGAAAACCTGGACCGCCTCCAGAAGATCCTGGGGGCCATCCAGGGGCTGAAGGGCGTGAACCGGGTGATCCGGGTGAAGACGTGACGGGTGACGAGAGATCCGTGATCCGTGACGAGGGACGCGGGAACGGGGAACGGGTGCCCGAGGGAGGTCCCATGAAGACGCAGATCGTCACCGACCGGGCTCCGGCGGCCATCGGGCCGTACAGCCAGGCCATCGCAGCCGGGCCGTATGTCTTCTGCTCCGGCCAGATCCCCCTGGATCCGGTCACGGGGCAGGTGGTCGACGGAGGTATCGAGACCCAGACCCGCCAGGTGCTGGATAACCTGCGAGCGGTGCTGGAGGCGGCCGGGAGCCGGCTGGACCTGGTGGTGAAGACCACGGTGTTCCTGGCGGACATGGCCGACTTCCCGGCGATGAACGCCGTGTACGAGGGTTATTTCGGTGCCGTGCCCCCGGCCCGTTCCACGGTTCAGGCGGCGGCCCTCCCCAAGGCCGTGGCCGTGGAGATCGAGGCCGTGGCCCTCCGGGGTCCCGGCCCCGGCCTTGGGCCCCTCGAGTGCGCCCCCTGAGGCGCCGGTCCCTGCCGTGAGCCGGACGCTCCTCCTGGCGCTGATGTTCGGCGTGGGGGCCCTCTCGGCTTTCCAGCCATTGGTCAACGCCCGCCTGGCGGACCGGGTCGGCGGGGTGCTGCCGGCGGCTGCGGTCTCCTTTGCCGTGGGAACGATCGCTCTGCTGGCCGTGGTACTCGCCGCGGGCC
>CAZYJP010000304.1:0-3460 GCA_964647795.1 uncultured Thermodesulfobacteriota bacterium | reverse complement strand
GCGGAGCGGAGGGGCTCCCCGGCCCCGGGCACGCAGGCGGTGGATCCTGGGGGTGCGGGGCGGTTGTCGGGGTCGGGCCCCGTCTGTTAGAGTCATCGGCCCCGGTTCGTCGAGTCGAGAGGAGGCACCCGATGCCCGTTGCACGCAAGATCCAAGAGGCCATGGAGCGCTCGTCCTGGATCCGGAAGATGTTCGAGGAGGGGGCCCGCCTCAAGGCCGAGTTCGGGGCGGACAACGTCTTCGACTTCAGCCTCGGCAACCCCAACCTGGAGCCCCCCGAGGCCTTCCGGAAGGTCTTGCGCGAGCTGGCGGCCGAGGAACGGCCCGGCTCCCACGGGTACATGCCCAACGCCGGATACCCCGAGGTGCGCGAAGCCGTGGCCGGTCAGGTCTCGAAGGAGCAAGGCGCCCAGGTCTCGGGCAAGCACGTGGTGATGACGGTGGGGGCCGGGGGGGCGCTCAACGCGGTGTTCCGCGCGATCCTGGAACCGGGCGACGAGATCGTGGTCCCTCGGCCCTACTTCGTGGAATACGGCTTCTACGCCGACAACCACGGGGGGGTCCTGAAGGTGGTGCCGACCACCGAGGACTTCGACCTCCGGATCGACTTGCTCGAAGAGGCGTTCACACCCCGGACCCGGGCGGTGCTCATCAACTCGCCCAACAATCCCACCGGAAAGGTCTACTCCCGCGAGAACCTGCGGGAGCTGCGCGACCTCGTCGCACGCAAGGCGGCACAGACGGGGCGGGTCGTCTACGTCATCTCCGACGAGCCGTACCGGAAGATCGTCTACGATGGGGTGGACGTTCCCGGGGTCTTTTCCCTTTTCCCCCACTCCCTGGTGTGCACGTCGTACTCCAAGGATCTCAGCCTTCCGGGCGAGCGCATCGGGTACATTGCGGTCAATCCGGCGGTGCCGGACGCCGACGTGCTGCTCGGCGCGCTGGCGCTGACGAATCGCATCCTGGGTTTCGTCAACGCTCCCGCCCTGATGCAGAGAGTGGTGGGGCGGCTCCAGGGAATCACGGTCGACATGGCCCTCTACCGGGAAAACCGCGACCGTCTCTACGAGGGGCTTCGGGAGGCCGGATACGCGTGCCATCGGCCCGAGGGGGCGTTCTACCTCTTCCCGCGCAGCCCCATCCCCGACGATGTGGAGTTCGTCCGGGAGCTCCAGAAGGAGAACATTCTGGCGGTGCCCGGCACCGGGTTCGGCGGTCCGGGGCACTTTCGCTTGGCGTACTGCTGCTCGCCGGAAACCGTCACCCGGAGCCTCCCCGGTTTTGCCAGAACCCTTCGCCGGGTGACCGGCGGGTAGGAGCCGAGCCCGTGGCACGGGACGCTCTGCCGTGTGGCTGCCGCGCCTGGGCCGGTCCGCGTCGGCGCCGGTGGAGAGGGGGCAGCGCGTGTTGCTCCTAGACGGCCACAACCTCATCGGGAGGGCTCCCGGGCTTTCCCTCGAGAGGGAAGAGGAGGCGCGAGAGCACCTCCTCCGGCGGGTGGCTGCCGTGAGGGGCAGCGGCCGACGGCGCGTCTTCGTGTTCTTCGACGGAAACCGGCCCGGCGCGGCCAAGGAGAGCTCCTTCGGGGGGATCCGGGTCGTCTTCTCCCCCCAAGGGCGGACGGCCGACGAAGAGATCCTGCGCCGGGTGGAGCAGGGTCAGTCGGGCGACGTCACGGTGGTCACCTCGGACCGTCGGCTGGCCGACAGCGCCCGGCTGCTCGGCGCCCGGGTGGAGAGCTCCGAGGGGTTTCTTGCCCGTCTTCGGCCCGCTGCCCGGGGGCGCACTCCTTCGGCGCCCGAGGTTTCCGTCTCCCCCGAGGAGGTGGAGGCGTGGCTCCGGGTCTTTCGGGGGGAGCACAAGATCTAGTGTTCTTTGAACACTGGCCCACATCCCGTTGTGTTTTCCCTTTACTCCCGTGCCATCCTCGACTACCATCCGGTCGGACGGCCCTCTCTCCTCCAGCACGCGGGTCCGGATGAAACTCAAGAAGCTCGCACTGTTCGGCTTCAAGTCCTTCCCCGAGCCCACCGAGCTCGTCTTCCACGACGGGATCACCTCGATCGTCGGCCCCAACGGGTGCGGCAAGTCGAACATCATCGACGCCATCCGGTGGGTGATGGGGGAGACGAGCGCCAAGGGGTTGCGGGGCGACTCCATGGAGGACGTGATCTTCTCGGGGAGCGAGTCTCGAAAGCCGCTCAACCTGTGTGAGGTCACTCTGACCCTGGGAGAGGTCGAGGGCCACCTGCCCGAGAAGTATGGTTCCTTCCACGAGGTGGCGATCGCCCGGCGGCTCCACCGCTCGGGGGAGAGCGAGTACCTGATCAACAGGGTTCCCTGCCGGCTTCGGGACATCACCGAGCTCTTCATGGACACCGGTGTCGGCCGTCGAGCCTACTCCGTCGTGGAACAGGGGCGCATCGACACGATCCTCTCCGCCAAGCCGAAGGAGCGGCGGTTCCTGATCGAGGAGGCCGCGGGGATCACGAAGTACCGAAGCCGCAAGGAAGAGACGGTGCGCAAGATGGAGCACACCGCCCAGAACCTGGAGCGGCTCGGGGACGTGATCGGCGAGGTGCGCCGCGAGATGAACGTTCTCCGGCGCCAGGCATCGCGGGCGGAGGCGTTCAAGCGGCTACGGGTCGAGAAGCGGGGCCTGGAGCGTGACGTCATGGTTGCGGCGTGGCATGACCTGCGGCAGCGCTCGGCCGAAGCGCACCAGAGCCTGGACGAGCTGGCATCGGCCCTCACCGAGGGCCGGGCTCGCGCCGCGCGCCTGGAGGCTGGTCTCGAGACGGGGCGGCTGCAACTCCTGGACGAAGAGCGTGCGCTGGAGGGCGCCCAGAAGGGCGCCTATCACCTGCGCAACCAGATCGCCCAACGGGAAGGGCGGGCGGAGTTCCTCCAGCGGGAGGCCGAGGACCTGGCCGTCCGAAGCGAGAGTGCCCTCCAGGAAGCCCGGGAGTTGGAGGCCCGGCGCCTGGATCTGGAGGGGGAGGTGCTGGGCCTCGAGGGTGAGCTCGGCCAGGTGGGGGAGCGGATCGCCGGCCGGCAGGACGCGCTGCTCGGCCTGCGCACGAGGCACGAGGATGCCTCCGAGGCACTGCGGACGGCCGAGGCCGCCCTGAGCACCGAGAGGAGCCAGGAAGTCGCTCTCCTGGGAGAGGCGACCCGGGCTCGCCATGGGCTGGAGCACGCCCGCCGTCGGCAGGCCGGCCGCACGCGTGCCGCGCGAGAGACCCCCGATCGGCCCAGGTGGGACCTCATTGACCGGGCAATGAGGTGTCATCCGGGACAAGGTCGTCGGACGGGTGATCGTCGCCGTCCAGCGCATGGACAGTGGGGTCCATGAGGTGTGAGCGCACCTTGCCTACCAGCTCGTCAACGCCGGCCTGCATGCGCTCCTCGGCACCGAGGCGGTCAGCTCCGGGTAGCGCTTCGAGCTGAGCCCTGG
>CAZYJP010000303.1:0-3461 GCA_964647795.1 uncultured Thermodesulfobacteriota bacterium | reverse complement strand
GGGCCACCCTACCACCGAGCGCGAGACGGTCAAGGGCGCACCGATGTGCCCGCGTCCCCGGCCGGGCCCCGGGGGGTTCCCTCGGGGGAAAAGAAGGCGGGCCCCGAAGGGCCCGCCGAAACCACGACAGAGGTGAAGGCCGTTGTGTCGTGGCCCCCTACTCGAGGATGTTGCCGTCAAGCACCTCGAAACTAGCGCCCTGGGCCTGCATGTGGCCGACATGCAGCGGGTGGTCGTGGCAGGCGGAGCACACCGCCGCCGTCTTCGTGATGTTGAGGTCGTCGTTCGGGCTGGCCTTGTCGGGGCCCGTGTCGATCGTGGTCGCGAGGACGCCGGGCTCCAGCGGGAGATGCCACGTGCCGGGCAGGTGACACTGGGTGCACTGGCGCATGTTGCCGGGGTACGTGACCTCGGCGAAGTTGTGCTCCGTGTTCCCGAAGCCGTAAATCACCAGCGGAGTCGTCCTCGGATCCCCTCCGCCCTCGCCGGAGGCATGGATCCCGTGGATCATCCGCTTGAAGTCGATGCTCTCTTCCACCTTTCCGTCCGTCGTCAGCGCCGGATCGGCGGGTCGGCGGTTGATGTCGGTGGCGTTGGGGTTGTGGCAGATGACGCACACCTCGATGGAGTCGGTGCGGTTGGCGCCGTGGATGCTGAGCTGGTCGTGGCACATGTCGCATCTGACGAGGTCGACCACCTCCCGGCGCGGCACCGCGACACCGTCGGTGATCGGGAAGTAAAGGAATGCGTTCGTCACCGGGAGGCGGGTCCCGTCGGCCAGGGCCGGGTGGCCCTCCAGGGCGGCGATGCCTGTCCCCTCGGCGTCGAGGGGGATCGCCACCGGCGAGGTCACGGTGAAGGTGCCGTCCCCGTTGTCCGTGGCCACTCCCGCGGCCAGGGCGTTGATCCCAACCGGCTGAGCCGGGGTGCTGCCCGCGCCGGTGTTGGTCCAGTCGGCGGTGCCCTCGCCGTTCATCCACCCGATCAGCACGAACAGGCGGCTGGCCCCCCCGCCCACCAGGAACGGGGCGTCGGTGAGGATGTTGTAGGGCGCGTCGGCATTGGTCGGGTCCGTGACCGAGAAGGTGACCGACGGGAATTCGCCGGGCGCGGTGTTGACGACGGTGTGGACGTTGAACTGGAAGGCCGCCGCCTCGGCCCGGCCCGGGATCTGGTGCACGTCGGCTACGCCGGCCAGACCGCCGGTTGCCGGGTGGCAGATCGTGCAAGCCGAGTTGTCGGCAAAGGCGCCGGCGGTGTGGAGCCTCTTGCCGGCCGGAGCCGGCGAGACGAAGCTGATGTCGTCGTGGCAGGAGGTGCAGGTCCGGATGGTGGGTTTGGTCATCCAGTTGTCGCCGTCCGGCGTGGCCGCGTCGGCGGCCGTGTGGCACTTGGTGCAGTTGCGGATGTCCTGGGGGTAGCCTACGTGGGAATAGTCGTGCACGCTGTTGTTATTCCCCCAGATGATGTAGCTGCCGCCCGCGGCGACGGTCGGAAGGTTCTTGCCCCGGTGGATCTTGTGGGTCATGACCGCCATGTCGACGAGCTCGCCGCTCTCGGGGTCGGTGGTGCCGGGGTTGTGGCACAGCACGCAGTACTCCACCTCCACCCGGCGGTTGGCGCCGCTGTGGAAGGCGAAGGTCGGCGGCAGGGCCGAGCGCGTGTGGCACTCCAGGCAGGAGGCCGTGGTGGCGATGTTGCGGGTCACCGTGATGGGACTGCCGTCGGGCACGGCGTCGAACCAGACGTTCTCCCGGACGTCCGGGGCGATGTTCGCCGCGAACTGGATGCCGACCCGGTGGGTGAAGGTCGGCTCGTAGCCGACGACCACCGGAGCCTTGTCGGTGAACGGGATCGCGGCGGTCGAGAGGTCGGTGGAGAACGTGTACTGGTAGTTGCCGGCCCCCAGGTTCACGAAAACGCCGGTTCCGCCGCCTTCTGTCGTGGCCTGGGCCACCTCCTCCGCGATCGCCGGGGAGCCGCCCGGGCCGAAGCCCGGCACGCCGGCTCGAACCCGGTTCACGTAGCTCTGCCAGACGTCGGCCTCGCCCAGGGTCCCGGGAACGAGCTTGGCGACCATCCACTGGGCCTGGTTGGCCAAAAGCCCGTCGAAGGGGAGGCCATTGAGGGTCACCGAGAACTCCACGACCGGCTGAATGGGGGCGGCGATCGGGAAGGTCACGTTGGTGATGACGACCTGCAGGTCATTTCTCAGGTCCATGACCGCAGCGTCGTGGAACACAGTCATGTCCACCAACCGGCCCGGGTCGTGGCACACCGAGCAGGTCTCGTTGGCCGTGCGGGTGGCGGGGTCGCCGGGATCCCCTGGAACGCCCGAGTCACCCGGAGGGCCGGCAGGGCCGGGAGGGCCCTGGGCGCCGTCGCTCCCGTCACTCCCGCAGCCCATCAGGGCCAGTGGCGCGGCCAGCAGGCCGACCATTACCAGCTTCATCCACTTGCTTTTACTCATCTCTTCCTCCTTGCGCACTGCCTTTGGAAAAATCCGGGCCGACCCCCTCCACCGAGGTTGGCGCCGGCGGGCCTCTGCACGGGTGCTGCACGCGGTGCCCCGAGCTCCATCGCGCGCGAGTACGCGGGTATAAAAATGAGTCACTCCTTATGTCCGGATGTCCGGATGTCCGGAGGAATTCACGGCCCCTGCAGGGCCGCCGGGGACTTCTCGACATTCCACGCCTCTCGGACGCGCCGATTGGCGACCGCCCAGTGTGCCCACAGAAGTCTAGCAGTACTCAGGTTCGTTCTGCGGGTAGAAACGTTCTCGGAGAATACTCCTCCGAAACCAAGGAGTCCAGGCGTCCGTCAAGGCCTTAGACTGCATCGCCGGAGGTCCGTTCCGTGGGGGAGCACGCGCAACGGCGCGAGCGTAAGGGCCCGCTGGACGCGCGAGACTGCGTAACCGAGAATATCTGCTTCCATGGGGTCGTCAAGGGGTAATTGTGGGGCTCCACCCTCTTCTGCGGATTCAACGGATGGATCCCGCGTGGAGTTCCAATCGGTCGTCGTAGGCTCGGACCTCGATGGAAGCCTTTTCTCGAAGTGCACCACAGCCCGCCCCGGGCGGGTTTCGTGTTGTTGTTTGCGGACACCGGGGCCTCGTCCTTTTCCGGATGAACCTTCTTTTCCTGGCGGGACGCAACCGCGGGGAACGAGGGCGGGAGGGAGGGGGACTCGGAGTTCCCTCGAGCTGTCCCTCGTAGGATGAACCCCCCTGGGGGGCCGCTGCATCGAAGAAGCGTGAGAGGGGGTGAGTGAGATGCTGAGCAATCCAGTGGTGGGTATTCTTGCGTTTCTGGTCCTGGCGATGATGCCGGGGATGGGGGGGGGTGCCGGGGCCTTCGGGGACGGGAGGAGCTCGGGCGAGGGGTTCACGTTCGCGCAGGCCCGGCAGGGCGGTAACCGCACGTCCGGCGGGTTCCCTTGGGGCGACACGGGCCCCGGCG
>CAZYJP010000302.1:0-3466 GCA_964647795.1 uncultured Thermodesulfobacteriota bacterium | reverse complement strand
AGAGCCAGGAGCCCCCCGACCCCGTCGATAGGAGTTTGCCCCGCCCTCCCGCCGGCAGCGGCCCGGTCGGGCCGTACTCAGCTCTCCGGCGTCCCCTGGAGCCCGATCTCCGCCGCCACGGCCCGCATCCCCTCGATGGTGTCGGCGATGAGCTCCGAGAGCTCGACGCCGAGCAGTGCCGCCCCCTTCTCGATCACCGAGCGGTCCACCCCGGCGGCGAAGGCCTTGTCCTTCCACTTCTTACGCACGCTCTTCACCGGCAGGTCGAGCACGCTCCTGGAGGGCCGCACCAGGGCGGCCGCGGCCACCAGACCGGTGAGCTCGTCCACGGCGTAGAGGGTCTTCTCGAGGGGGGTATGGGGCTCCACGTCGGAGCACAGGCCCCACCCGTGGGCGAGAACCGCGCGGATAGGCTCTTCGCCCCAGCCCGCCTCCCGGAGGATCTCCGGGGCATGCCGGAGGTGCTCCTCCGGGAACCGCTCGTAATCCACGTCGTGGACGAGGCCCACGGCGCCCCAGAGCTCTTCGTCCTCGCCCCGCTTGCGGGCCGCGTGGCGCATCACCGCCTCCACGGTCAGGGCGTGGCGCAGGAGGTGGTCGCTCTTCACGTTCTGGGTCAGTACCGCCCAGGCTTCGGCTCGGGTGGGTCGGTTCATGGGAAGGCCTCCTCGGGGGTCAGAGGTCAGAGGTCAGAGGTCTGATCTATCCGGCCCCGAGGGGGAGCGGGCCGCGATCGTGTCGAGCTTCTTCCCACATACCCGGTCCGATTTCAAGACACCGGCCCGGCGGAGCCGGCGGGTGCGCCTCCTTGCGCCGGCAGGGTTGGACGATACACTGCCACCGACCCGAGCCAGGAGGCACGACCCATGGACACCCCCCGCCCGGCAGACCCGGTCTGCGGCAAGCCCGTCTCGGTCACCGAGGAAACGCCCTGGGCCGAGTGCCGGGGAGAGACCCGTTACTTCTGCTCCCAGGCGTGCCGCAGCAAGTTCGTGTGCTACCCGGACAAGAAGCTCTCCGACTACCTCTACGACGTCGTCATCGTGGGCGGGGGTCCTGCCGGGATCTCTGCCGGAATCTACGCCGCCCTGGCCGGGCTCGACACCCTCTTCCTCACCAAGAGCCTGGGCGGGCAGGCCTGGGACTCGACCGCGGTGGTGAACTACCCGGGGTTCGAGATGATCTCCGGACCCGATCTGGTGGACCGCTTCCAGCGGCAGCTCTTCGAAAACCTCCACCTGGCCCACCAGATCTGCGGGGTGACCGCCATCGGGAAGCTCAAGGACATCTTCACCCTGACCACGGACTCCGGAGACGTCTACCGGGCACGCACCGTCCTCCTCACCACCGGGATGACGCGCAGGAGGATGGGGATCCCCGGCGAGGACGAGTTCCGGGGCAAGGGGGTGATGGAGTTTCACGCGCTTCTCGCCGAGCGGTTCGCGGGCAAGGAGGTGGCGGTGGTGGGGGGCGGCAACTCGGCGCTCCAGGCGGCGCTCGGCCTCGCCGAAAAGGGCGCCCGGGTGGCGGTGGCGAGCCGCTCCTTTCGGGCCGACCAGTACCTGCAGGAGAAGGTGGCGGCCCAGGGGGCCATCGTGCTCCTCAGAAACCGAGATCCCCTTCGGATCGAGGGATCCACCCGCGTGGAAGTGCTGGTGGTGAAGAACCTCGACACCGGTGCCGAGGAGGTGATCCCGGTGGAGGCCGTGTTCGTGGAAATCGGGTTGGTGCCGAGCAGTGACCTGGTGACGGACCTGGTGCACGTGAACGCCTGGGGGGAAGTGGAGGTGGACCGGAACTGCCGCACCGGGCTTCCGGGGCTCTTCGCCGCGGGGGATGTCACCAACACCTTCGGCAAGCGCATCCTCATCGCCGCCGGGGAGGGCGCCAAGGCCGTTCTGGCCGTCACCGAATACCTGCAGAGCCGACAAGCCCTGGCCTCAAGCTCCTGACCTGCCCATCCGATCCGTGGGGAACGGGAGAGAGCCGTTCGGCCCGCCCCGGGGCACCCCTCGCTCCCCGTTGGGGTCGGACCCCCCGGAGAGGGCGACCGACGGAGTGGAGCACCCCATGGCACGGATTCGCCCCTTCGTGACGACGGTCGCCTGCCTCGCCGCCGGCTCGACCTGGGCCGCGAGCCCCGTGAGCCGCCTCCAGGGGGTGAGCCAGTACGCGCGCGAACGGGCCGAGTCGGGGCCCGATCACCTGTGGCTCGGCCTGGGCATCACCCTGGCCCTGGCCTGCGCCGTGGGGGCCGCCGTCCTCTGGACCCGGAGGGGGAAGTGGACCTGACGGGGTCCTGCGCCGGTCCGTCGAGGCGCAGGCCGGCCCGGTACGTGACACCTGGTTCGAGATCCCCCTTCCTGAGGAACCTCGAACGAGGCTCGGCCTCGGACCGCCCAGGGGTCGGCGGGCCGGGGGCCTCCCCTCCAGCGGCGCAGGATCCCGTGGGCTCGTCGCGTCTCCGCCGCATTCCAGGGAGGATGCGAAGGGCTTTCGCAGTCCGAGAGCGCATCGCCGTGGCAGCCTGCGCCGCCTCCGGGGAAACCCCGGCCCACCCCGAAACGTGACGCATCGTTCAGGATTTCAGGTCCTCAAGGATTCCTACACACCTCGCCTCAGCACCGAGCGCACCCGCTCCCAGTCGAAGAGCGGCCCCGGGTCCCTCTTCCGCCCGTGGGCCACGTGTTCGTGGCCCACCACCCGGTCGGGCACCACCCCCGGGTGGGCTCGGCACACCGCGGGAAGGAGCCGGGCCAGGGCCTCGTACTGGGCCTCGGCGTACGGGGTCTGCTCGTCTCCCTCCAACTCGACCCCCACGGAGAAGCGGTTCACGTCCGGCACTCCGCGGAGGGAGCTCTCGCCCGCGTGCCAGGCCTTGCGGCCGGTATCGACGAACTGGGTCACCCATCCGCCGCGATCCAGGAAGAAGTGGGCGGAGACCCGCAACTGCCAGATTTCGGGGAAGAAGGGATCCGCCGAGGGGTCCAGGCGGTTGCAGAAGAAGTCCGCCACGTAGGCGCCGCCGAACCGCCCCGGGGGAAGGCTGATGTGGTGGATCACCACGGCGTCCACTTCCCAGCCCTCCCGCGAGGAGTGGTTGGGGCTCGGGAGGTAGCGGGTCCAGGGAAAGATCACGGGTCAAACCTCCGGACTCGTCAGCGGGCCCGGCGTCCCGGGTCCAGGCGGTCGCGAAGGGCATCGCCGAGCACGTTCATGCCGAGCACGGTCCCCATGATCGCGAGGCCCGGGAACAGGGCCAGGTGGGGCGCGAAGAGGAGATAATCGACCCCCTGGCTCAACAGGGCGCCCCAGGTGGGAACGTCCTGGGGCCCGAGCCCCAGGAACGAGAGGCTCGACTCCGCCAGGATGGCGCCGGCCACCGAGAAGGTCGCCTGCACCGCCAGGGGGCCCGCCAGGTTGGGCAGGACATGGCTCCAGGCGATCCGGGGCACGCCGGCCCCCA
>CAZYJP010000301.1:0-3489 GCA_964647795.1 uncultured Thermodesulfobacteriota bacterium | reverse complement strand
ACGCGGGCCGGACGACCGCCGGCGACGTGCTGCAGGCCGAGAGCCGGCAGCGCGAGGCCGAGCTCAACTGGCACCGGGCGCGCAGCGACGCCCGCAAGGCCGAGACCGAGTTCCTGAGGGTCCAGGGGAGGCTCGCGGAGACGCGGGGAGTGGAGGTGTTCTGACCCGTGAGGATCGCCACCTGGAACGTCAACTCCGTCCGGGCCCGCCTGGACCACCTGCTCCGATGGCTGGAGCGGGGAAAACCCGACGTGCTCTGCCTCCAGGAGCTCAAGGTGCAGGACGCCGACTTCCCGGCCGAGGCGCTCCGAGAGGCCGGCTACCTCTCCGCGGTGGCCGGCGAGAAAACGTACAACGGGGTGGCCGTGCTGGCCCGGGGTGAACCCCGCGAGCCCACGCTCGGGATGCCCCACCTGCCCGGCGACCACCCGCTGAACGCCCAGCGCCGCCTCCTGGCGGTCACGGTGGGGGGCATCCGGGTGATCTCGGCCTACCTGCCCAACGGCGAGGCGGTCGGGAGCGAGAAGTTCGCCTACAAGCTCGCATTCTTCCGAGAGCTTCGGGCGTATCTCGATCGGGCCTACACTCCCGCCGACGCCCTCGTGCTGTGCGGCGACTTCAACGTCGCGCCCGAGCCCCGGGATGTGTGCGATCCGGAGGCCTGGGAGGGGAGCGTGCTCTTCTCCGCACCCGAGCGGGCCGCGCTGGAGGCGCTGCGGGCTTTCGGCTTCGCGGACTGCTTCCGGCGGCACCACGACGAAGCCGGCCGGTACTCGTGGTGGGACTACCGGGGCGGGGCCTACTGGAAGAACCAGGGCCTGCGGATCGACCACCTCTGGGCGACCCCGGGGCTGGCCGAGCGCTGCACCGCGAGCGACGTGGACGAGAGTCCCCGGAAGTGGAGGAAGCCATCGGACCACGCGCCGGTGTGGGCCGACTTCGCGATGGAACCCGGGACCGGCGGGAGGGAGATCGCGCCCATCGCCGGGACCTTCGGGATGCGGTTGTCCGGGCCGAGGGCCGCATGATCGAGCGCGGCAGGCGCCAGGACGTGGTCGAAATGCTGCTTTACGACGGCTCCGGCGGCCTCGTAGGCCACGGCACCGGCACGATGATGGTGCTCCCCCGCCTTCCCCTGTCGCCCACCGAGGAGAAAGGAAGCGCCCCATGAGCCTGCTCCGCGACCTGGTACTCCGTAACCGCAGCTATCGCCGCTTCGACAAGTCCCACCGGGTCTCCCGGGAGGTCCTGCTGGAGCTCGTGGACCTGGCGCGGCTCACCGCGTCGGCATCCAACCGCCAGCCCCTCAAGTACCTCCTCTCCGCGGACCCGGAGACCAACGAGGCGATCTTCCCGTGCCTCGGCTGGGCCGGGTATCTGAAGGACTGGCCCGGGCCCGCACCGGGGGAGCGGCCGAGCGCCTACATCGTCCTCCTGGTGGACGAGTCCATCGCCAAGGACTGGTGGTGCGACGACGGCATCGCCGCCCAGACCATCTACCTGGGGGCCGTGGAGCGGGGGTTCGGCGGGTGCATGATCGGAAACATCCACCGGGAAAGGCTCCGGGAGAGCCTGAAGATCCCCGAACCTCTCCGGATCCGGCTCGTGCTCGCCCTCGGCAAACCCGCCGAGTCCGTCGTCCTCGAGCCCCTTGCCCCAGGCGGAGACATCCGCTACTGGCGGGACGACCAGGGCGTGCACCACGTGCCCAAGCGGGGCCTGGCTGAGATCGTGGTGGGTGAAGATCTTTTCCAGTCGACCCGCTGACTTGGGGGAGAAATCTGGGTCCGGAGGGCGGGTGCGGGAGGATTCGGGCTCAAGGTCCCGGCAGGAGCGGCCGATCGGGTAGGGGAACGCCGGGCCGAGGCCCGGCCCCGCCTCCAGCCTTTTTCGCGGGAGGCCCCCCAGGGGAGCACGGAAGATCCCTACTCCCGCACCGGGTGGGAAGGACACGGAGGTCCGCCCCACCCCTTTTTATCCCCCGCCGTCCGCCAGGACCGGACCCCTGCCGTCCTGGACGCTCCGTCCGCTCCCCCGGCATGGGAGACCCCGATGGAAAGCTGGCTGGCCGCGGTCGTGCAGATGGACGTGGCTCGGGCCGACCCGGGCGCGAACCTGGCGCGGGCCACGATTCTCCGGCGCCGCCTGACCTCCGCCCGCGCCCGCACCCCGGTCTTCCAGGACCAGGTGCCGGGCCTGGACGACTGACACGGGACGGGGGAGAAACCCCGGCGGCGGAGCAGACGGGATCCCCGGCCGTTCTCGCCTCCGGGGTGGCGGGTCGACGCCAGGAATCGTGCTGTTGGCCAGGAATCGTGCTTGCCATTGGGGCGCCAACCCCGGTATGATTTCCGATCCTCTCGCCCTGCCCTGCGGTTCCGCCCATCCCGGTTCCCGGCATTTCCCCACAGAAGGACACTCCTTGAGCTTTGACGCGTTCGAACTCCACCCGCACATCGCGGCTGGGGTACAGGCCCTCGGCTACGTCTCGCCCACCCCCATCCAGCAAGAGTCCATCCCCACGGTCCTCCGGGGCCGCGACGTGCTGGGCCTCGCCCACACCGGCACGGGAAAGACCGCGGCCTTCGCGCTGCCCATCCTCCAGCGGCTGATGAAGGGTCCGAGGCGCCGGGTGCGGGCCCTGGTCGTGGCCCCCACCCGGGAGCTCGCCGAGCAGATCCACGAGGCCTTCGAGGAACTGGGGGGCAGGACGGGCCTTCGCAGCGCGACCGTGTACGGCGGGGTGGGCATGAACCCCCAGGTGCAGAAGCTCAGGGCCGGAGTGGAGATCGTGGTGGCCTGCCCGGGGCGGCTCCTGGACCACCTGAACCAGAAGACCATCGACCTCTCCGGGGTCGAGGTGCTGGTGCTCGACGAGGCGGACCGGATGTTCGACATGGGCTTCCTGCCCGACATCCGGCGGATCCTCAAGCACGTGCCCGCCGGGCGCCAGACGCTGCTCTTCTCGGCCACCATGCCCGACGACATCCGGCGCCTGGTGGGAGAGGTCCTGCGGGAGCCGGTGACCGTGCAGGTGGACCGCGCGACCCCGGCGACCACCGTGGCCCACGCCCTGTACCCCGTGGCCCCGCACCTGAAGACGGCGCTCCTCCTGGAGCTCCTGCGCCACACCGACACCGAGTCGGTGCTGGTCTTCACCCGGACCAAGCACCGGGCCAAGCGGGTGGGCGAGCAGCTGCTCAAGGCGGGCTACCGCGCGGCCTCCCTCCAGGGCAATCTCTCCCAGAACCGCCGGCAGGCGGCCCTGGACGGGTTTCGCGACGGCTCCACACAGGTCCTCGTCGCCACGGACATCGCGGCGCGGGGCATCGACGTATCCAGCATCTCCCACGTGATCAACTACGACATGCCCGATACCGTGGACGCCTACACCCACCGGATCGGCCGCACCGGGCGCGCGGCCCGCACCGGCGACGCGTTCACCCTGGTGTCCGGGGAGGACGAAGGGCTCGTCCGGGCCATCGAGCG
>CAZYJP010000300.1:0-3507 GCA_964647795.1 uncultured Thermodesulfobacteriota bacterium | reverse complement strand
ACGCACCGGTCCCGTTCGATACTCGGCCGGGAAGCGAGGATGCGGTCCAGCCCCGCCCGCGCCTCCCGGCGCACCTCGCCGACCCACCGGCGCAGGATCGGCAGGAGAGGACCCGCGTCCTCTTCGCCGGAGAGGGCCTCCACCACGTGGAGCACGCGGCATTCCGCGCCCAATGGCCGCGCCAGGCGCGCTCCGGTACCCGCCACTGCCGGCGAGATCTCGGAGAGGTCCACGGCAGCGATCACCTGCAGGTCGCTCGCCATCCCCGGCCTCCTCCCGATGCGGCTCTCCCGGTCACACCGTCCTCCTCAACGGGTCAGAATCTCCAGGATCTCCCGATAGCGCCGCGAAGTCTCGGCCACCACGGCCTCGGGCAGGGCCGGCCCGGGCGCCTTCTTGTTCCAGTCCAGGGTGTTCAGGTAGTCGCGAACGTACTGTTTGTCCAGGCTTTCCTGGCTCTTTCCAACCCGGTAGCTCTCAGCGCGCCAGAACCGCGAGGAATCCGGGGTCAGGACTTCGTCGATGAGAAGGACCTCTCCGTCGAGCACCCCAAACTCCATCTTGGTATCGGCGATGAGGATGCCCCGGGCGGCGGCCTCTTCGGCGCCACGGCGGTACACCGCCAGGGACAAGTCCCGCACCCGCCTCGCCAGATCGGCGCCGACCAGCTCCTCGACCCGCTCGAAAGAGATGTTCTCGTCGTGCTCCCCCAACTCGGCCTTGGTGGACGGGGTGAAGAGGGGCTCGGAGAGCCGCGACGACTCCCGGAGCCCGGGGGGCAGCCGGATGCCGCACACCGTTCCCGAGGCGGAGTACTCCTGCCACCCCGACCCCACCAGGTACCCGCGCACGATACACTCCACGGGAAGAGGCTTGGCCTTGCGAACGAGCATGCTTCGGCCCTGAAGGAACCCGGCGTGGGGCTGGGTCTCGGGGGGGAAGTGGGCAGGGTCGATGGAGATCAGGTGGTTGGCGACCAGATCCCGGGTTCGGTCGAACCAGTGGGCCGAGAGCCGGGTCAGGACCTCTCCCTTCCCGGGGATCGGTGTGGGCAGCACGACGTCGAAGGCGGAGAGGCGATCGCTGGTGACGATCAACAGTTCGGAGCCCAGGTCGTAGATGTCTCGGACCTTGCCTCGGCTCACGCGGCGAAGGCCCTCGAGGTCGGTCTCGTAAACGGGTTGGGTAGCCATGGAGGCCTCCTCGGCACACAAGAACGGTCGGTGAAGAGAAATGGTTCTCAGACGAAAGGTGTGGGGAGCAGAGCCGGCTTTCGGCCGGAGTCGCGGCCGGGAGCCCGCTCCCACAGGAACCAGACCCCAGGGGTTCGGGTGAGAGCTCCCTCCTGGGGGCGATGGGCCCGAAGGGCCATCCCGGGTCGCCATCCCACACGATTCGCAATAGAACCCGAGAAATCAGCCTCGCCCCGCAAGGTCGGAACCGTCCCCGACTTCCAGACCAGCCGGGCGGTCCCCGCTGCGCACGGGCTTCTCCGTCAGTCGAAGATCTCCAGAACCTCGTACTCCATGGTCCCACCGGGGGCCTTCACGACGACCTCGTCGCCCACCTCCTTCCCGAGCATCGCGCGGCCCAGGGGTGAGGTGATGGAGATGCTCCCCTGATCCACATCGGATTCGTGAGGGCCGACGATGTGGTAGACCTTCTCCCCGCCGGTCTCCGCGTCCTGCAGCCGGACCCGGGAACCGAAAGCCACCCGATCCTTGGGTCCCGGGGTCACATCCACGATCTCGGAGCTGGCCAGCCGGGTCTCCAGGTCGCGAATCTTCGCCTCGATCCAGCCCTGCTTCTCCCGGGCCGCGTGGTACTCGGCGTTCTCCGAGATGTCGCCGTGGGACCTGGCGGACTGGATCTCCTTGATGATCTGGACCCGATCCTCTCTCTTGAGCCGCTCGAGCTCTTCTCGGATGCGGGCATACCCGTCCCGGGTCATGGGGGATCGACTCATCTGGCCCTCCGTCCGCACAACAGGATCTCTTCTCCCAACCCATCGAAGACCTTCTCCCGCAAAGGCACGACGCCCGCCAAGAAGGAAATCCTTGGTTGGAACCACACCAGGCGCTGGAATCTCTTTGCGTCCCTTGCGCCTTTGCGCGAAACCGCCTTCCGCCGTCCGCGATGCGGATCGTCGCCCTTGACGCCCCGCATCCTACCCCACCTCGTTGTACTCTCTCTCCCGAAACTCCACCCCGAGCTCCTGGGCCACGCGCCGGCATGCCTCCATGTCCACACCCGGCACGGCGACGGCCGTGGCCGTGACTTCGGGGAGGCGCTGACGAGCCGCGCGCAGGAAGGCCAACACCGCCGGGTACGCCCCCTCCACCCCCGGCCGGCACAGCCGCTCGTAGGTGGCAGAATCCGGGGCGTTGAGACTCACCGAGACCGCGTCCACGACACCCTCGAGGTCGGCGGTCACGTCCCGGCCGTGGACCAGGTTGGCAAGGCCGTCGGTGTTGACCCGGATCCGGCGGGCCCCCCTGCGGCGGAGCTCGCAGGCCACTGCCACCAAGGCATCCAGCCGGAGCAGCGGCTCCCCGAAGCCGCAGAACACCACCTCGTCCCACGCAGCCGCCCCCCCTTCGGCCTGCACCGCCTCCAGGACCTCGTCGACTTCGGGCTCTCTCACCAGAGTCAGGTCATGGCCCTTGACCGCCCGGGAACGGTTCTTGGCACAGAAGACGCACCGGTTCGTGCACCGATCCGTGAGATTGAGGTAAAGGCTGCGACGGATCGGGTAGGCGATACGGGGGCCCGCCACCTCCCCCACTCCGAAGAGCTCCTCGCTGGCGCGGGTGGTCACCCGGGCCACGTCCTCGAGCTCAAGCCCCCGCAGTCGCGCCACCTCCCGGGCCGTGTGCACAAGGTAGGACGGCTCGTTTCGTCGGCCCCTCAGCGGCTGGGGCGCGAGGAAAGGGCAGTCCGTCTCCAGGAGCATCCGCTCCAGGGGTACCGTGGCGGCCACCCGCCGCAGTGTCTCGTTGCGGGGGTAGGTCACCGTTCCCGGGATCGAGAGGTGGAATCCCAGCGCCAGCACCTCCCGGGCGAACGCCCCGTCTCCGGAGAAACAGTGGAACACCCCCCGGAGCCCGGCGCGGGCTTCGTCCCTGAGTATCGCCAGGGTCTCGGCGTGGGCGTCGCGGTCGTGCACCACAAGGGGCAGCCCCAGCTCCCGAGCCCTCACCACCTGCTCCCGAAACCAGCGCACTTGATCTCCCCGGGGAGAGCGATCCCGGTAGAAGTCGAGGCCCACCTCCCCCCAGGCTACCACCGCCGGGGAACGGGCGAGGGCGGCCAGGTCGTCCAGGTCCGCTTCCGTGAGCCCCCGGGCCTCGTGGGGATGCACCCCTACGGTGGCCCGGACCCCGTCGGTCGCCTCGGCCAGGCGCACCGCTGCCCGGCTGTCCGCAGGGTCGATCCCCACGGTGATGACGGCCCCCACCCCAGCCTCCCGGGCGCGGGCCAAGACTCCCCCGACATCCTCCCGAAGGC
>CAZYJP010000299.1:0-3536 GCA_964647795.1 uncultured Thermodesulfobacteriota bacterium | reverse complement strand
TGTGCCAGGTCGGCCACAACCTCCAGGCGTCCCTCCACGGCGGCTTCGAGCCACCTCTCGGCAGGCCGTCCCCCCGGGGCCGCGGCGACCCGCAGGGCGCCTCCCAGCCGGGCCTCGAGTCCCCGGCTCGGCCAGGAGAGGGCGATCTCTTCGGGCCGGACCTCCAGGGCCAGAGAGAGGCCGTCCCGGCCGCTGCCACCCTCGAGGCGGAAGGGAAGCTCGCCCCCCAGGTCCAGGTCCCGGAGGCCGGAGGGGAGGAGCGGGGATAGACCCTCCTTCAGGAGTCCGACGTCCGGCAGAGTCCCATCCAGCTGGCCGGCCAGCTCGGCCAGCGTCCGGCCCGAGAGGCTCCCCCGGCCCCGGAGCAGGCCGCCCACCTCGAGGCGGCTAAGGTCGACGCGCGGGTCCGAGCCGTCCAGCCCGACCCCGCCCGCCAGGGACGCATGGACCGCGCCGAGCGCCCACTCCGCCCCGGAAGGCCGGCGGACGCGGGCGTCGGAGAGCCCCAGCGCCAGCTCTCCCACCTCCAGGCGTTCCGGGGTCAGCACGAGGTCGGCGCTCCCTTCGAGGTCACCGTCGAGGCCGCCGGCTCCCAGGCCGGGGACGTTCAGGTCGAGGCGCAGTGCGAGCGTCGGGCCCGGGGCGATTTCCCCGGCACCCCGGATGGAGCCCCGGGTCTGGGTTCCCCCGGCCCGCCGGAGGCCGACCTCGGCCTCCAGGGCGAGCTGCCGCGCTTCCCCAGCGGCCGGGACAAGGGTCAGGGAGAGCTCGTCCAGGGTCAGTTCGATTCCGCCGATGTCCAGGTCGAGCCGGGTTTCGCCGACCGAGAGCTCCTCCACGGTGAAGAGCCAGGAAAGGGGAGACAGGTCCGGCGGTCCGCCGCTCCCCTCGCCGGGCAAGTGCCTCCGGACCTCCAGACCGTGGACCTCGACCTCTCGGAGCCAGGGGTCGCCGCCCAGCACGCGACGTGGGTCGAGGACGGCTCGGAGTCGGTCCAGGCGCAGGCGGTCCTCGGACTCAGGCCATCTCAACTCGAGGCCCCGCAGGACGAGGACCGGGGGCCGGAGGGAAACCTCCAGGCCGTCCAGGGAAGCCGTACCCCCTGGCGGCCGCAGGAGCCTCTCGACCAGGGGCCGCAGGGTTGCCGGGCGGTACACCGCAACCGCGGCGGCCAGGAAGAGGAGCGCCGCAAGGACCGCGAGGGCGGCACCGAGCCAGAGCGCCGCGCGCTGGATGCGCCGAGACAACCCGACTCCTTTCCGTCGATGCACCGGGTGCCGCAGCGGCTCTCGGTGCTTGCCGTCGACGAGAGACTGTAGAGAGGCCCGGACCGGGTGTCAAAGGAGGGGAGGGGCCGGGACCCGGTCTCACACGCCCCGAGAGCACCCCCAACCGTGGCCACACGGGGTACGGCGGCCGACTCAGAAGACACGGGCTGCCCCCACAGCCGCGGAACGGTCTGTCGGCGGAAAGGGTGTCGGCGGAAAGGGTCGACGGCGGAGGCTTCCTGGCCTATCTTGTGGGGCCCAGCCCTGCCTGAGGAGAAACCGCCGTGTCCATCACCAATGCCCTGCGGTTCCTGAAGCAGAGAAAGATCCCCCACGACCCCCGGGAGTACGACCACAAGGTCAAGGGAGCGGAGTACGCCGCCGAGGCGCTGGGGTGGCCCGTGGAGAGCATGGCCAAGACGCTGGTCGTTGCCCTCTCGGACGGCTCCCACTGCCTGTGTGTTCTACCCGGGAACGCGGAGTTGAGCCTCAAGAACCTGGCTCGGCTGGCCGGGGTGAAGTCGGCCAGGATGAGCACCCCGGAGGAGGCGGAGAAGCTGACGGGGTACCTGGTGGGGGGGATCAGCCCGTTCGGCACTCGAAAGGCCATGGCCGTCTGGCTCCACGCGCCGCTGGAGGCCTTCGAGACGATCGGGGTCAACGGGGGCCGACGGGGGCTCATCGTGTTCCTCAGCCCGGGGGAGCTGGTGCGGGCTCTCGGTGCGCGGGTGGAGGACCTGGCGGCGTGAACGGCCCACAGTTCGAGAACCCGCGGGCCGAGGAGGCCCGCCTGCGCTATCTGTACCGCAGCCTCATACTGCGAGGCCAAATCAGGCTGCCGCGGGAGGCGGCCCTTCCCCTGGTGGGCCCCGACTGCGCCTACCACCTCTATCAGGGTGCTGAAAAACCCCCTCCCTGGGTTTTCAGCTACGGGTTCTCGGGGACGGCCCCTTCGAACCCTCACGAATCACTATGCTTTTCAAGCGCCGCGATTCGGCGCCCCACCATGGGACGCACGCAGGCTGCTTTCCTCAGCAGCCTGCTATGGAATTGAGTCTGCAGGCGAGGCTCGCCCCTCGGAGTCCCAGCCCTGGCAGCGGCAGCCCCGTAAACGGCAACGCAGTGGGTCAGGGGGCGGGAATGAGACGGCGCGCCGCATCCAGCGCGAGACGGGCTCCGTCTAGGGCCCGAAGGGCGTCTTCTCGGCCGTATTCCTCGGTCGGGATGAAGTCCACGTCGCCGTAGAAGGCAAACTCCCGCTCGCGCCGGAGCCACCGGGAGATCTCGACCAAGGCCGGGATGTCGGCACGGGATTCCGGGGGGAGGCGGTCTGCGTGCTCCTCGAGGATGGGCCCCACGTCGTGCCACTTGGGCGGGTCGATGCCCACCTGGCGGAGCATACCCTTGAGGGAGAGTTCGACGAGCTCCTGTGCCTCCCGGACCACGTCGGACCAGGCCCTTTCCTCCATCAGGACATCGAGAACGCGCAGCCGCGTTCTCGCCTTGAGGAGGTAGCTCTGTGCCAGGGTGGTTGAGGTCACAGACGGATCTCCTCCCCGGGCTCGAGGTCCGGTTTGAGGAGCCAGTAGTACCCGCCTGCCTTCGGGATTCGGCGGGCACCGAGAGCTTCGAGGCGCGAGGCCAGACCGTCGAGGTACCCCCTCAAGAAGCCGTCCCGGTCTGTCAGGATTCGGACTTCCCGCGTCATGTCGAGAAACAGCGGGCTCCCGAACCGGACCTCCTCGGGAGTCTTGAGGGCCGGCGCGAGGACCGTGTGCACGCCCTTTGCGGCCGCGGCCCGAAGCAGCCCGGCCATTCTCCGGTCCACGGCTTCGAACTCCCGAACCCGGGCCATGCGCCCCCGCGGGAGCGGTTCGGCCACCAGCAGGAGGTCCACGTCCGACTCCGGCCCCATGGTGCCCCGGGCCACGGAACCGAAGGCGGCGAGGCTCACCAGGCGTTCGCCGTACTTCTCCCGGCAAACGCAGAGGACGTTCTCCAGTATTTCCTCGAAGACTTCTTTGAGCACGAAGAGGGTCCTCCCGCTTCCGGAACTCCGTGCATTGTGGAAGGCCCTCGCGTCCCTGTCAAACCGATGTCGCCGAATCGCGCCCTGGCGAACGAGGGCTGCCGTTGGTACCTTGGTTCGGCACTGTACCGCGGCCCACCCGCCTAGCCAGAGGTCTCCATGGACGACGTTCTTTCCTGGCTGGAAGCCCACGAAACGGAAATCCTCGACGATCTCTTCGCCTTCCTGCGCATCCCCTC
>CAZYJP010000298.1:0-3542 GCA_964647795.1 uncultured Thermodesulfobacteriota bacterium | reverse complement strand
TGGACCCGCTCCCGGCAACGCCCGTCATCTTCGTCAGCATCCACGTCGCCCCCCCCGGCGAAGCCATCGGGCCGGCCGTCCTCTTCCTCTTCGACAACGTCGTCGACGGGGCCTTCACCGGCGCCTTCACCGGGTTCGTGACGGCGAACAACTTCCTCCCGCGGCCCGCCGCGGGGGTCAACACCTTCGAGGACGCCCTCGCCGCGATCTTCGACGGCCGGGCCTACATCAACATCTACACCCAGGAGCACTCCTTCGGCGCCGGCGAGCTTCGGGGCGGCCTCGCGCTGCCGCTGCTCGGCACCGTCGAGGTGACGCCGGGGGAGGAGACCGGGGAGTGGCGCTTCGAGGGCAAGGCACCGCTCAGCCCCGGCCCCTTCCGGCAGGTCCAGGTCCGGTCGACCGGCGGGGTGACGGTGTTGGGCGCCCCCCTGCGGCTGCGGTAGGGAGACCCCGGGAGTCCGTAACCGAGCACGGTCCGTCCGCCGAGTGCGGCGGGCCCATGAGGTCCAGAGAGGTTGTCCCATGAACCGACGCGAGTTTCTCAAGTTCAGCTCCTGCGGTGTGAGCTTCGTCGCCGTGGGGAGCACCATGCCCCTGATCCTCGGGGGAAACCCGGCCTTCGCCCAGGTCAGCAGCAGCTCCCGGCTGGATCTCGAAATGGTCGAAGTCGACGCCCAGATGGTCGACGGCGTCACGGTCCCCATGTGGGCCTTCGAGATCAACGACAACTCCCCCCTCGGAGCCCCGGAACTGCTGGGCCTCCCCCGCATTCCGGGTCCCGCCCTCTTCGCCCTCGAGGGCGATACGATCCGCCTGCGCGTCCGAAACCGCATCCCCAACGGCGGCCTCCACGCCTTCGCGATCCCCGGCGTGGTGGAGACCGAGCCCCTGGAGGAAGGCGACCGCGCGGAAGTCGAGTTCATCGCCCCCAAGCCCGGCACCTACGTCTACCTCGACCCTCTCAACGCCCCGGTCAACCGGGTGATGGGGCTCCACGGGGTGCTGGTGGTCCTGCCCAACCCCGTGGGGAACTTCACCCCCTACAGCGACCCGACCCCCCGGATCCAGGCCCTTTTCGGCGACCTGGGCCGGGCCGACCGCGGCTTCCCCGGCCACCCCTGGGACTCGGCGCGCAATGCGATCTGGGTCTTCAGCACCGTGGATCCCGTCAAGAACACCGCCGCCTTCGGCAGCGAAGCCGGTCTCTCCCCGGAGGCGTTTCGGGCCGGATACCTGCCCCAGTACTTCACCCTCAACGGAAAGAGCGGCTTCTTCGCCGCCCAGCACCACCACGTGGAGGAAGGCGAGGAGCACACCCACGAGAGCCTCCTGGACCGTTTCACCTTCGACAGCCAGGCCAACATCTCCATCAGCGGCCGGGTGGGCCAGCCCATGCTCATTCGAAACGTCAATGCCGGGCTCATGTGGCACTCGGCCCACATCCACGGCAACCACGTCTACTACCTGAGCCGGTCGAACTACCTGTCGGGGACCCGGACCCTCTTCGACAACCTGTTCATGCTGGACACCTGGACGAACGCCCCGGGGGACATCGAGGATCTCCTCCTGCCCTTCATCGCCCCCCCGGACATCCCCCCGAACTTCTGGGAGCGGGCGGCGCAGGGTACCAACCAGGAGAAGTTCCCGCTCTTCTACCCCATGCACGACCACAACGAGATCTCCAACACCGCCGCAGGGGGCAACTACCCCCACGGCATGGCCACCCACTGGCAGATCGACGGCGACATCGACCCCCTGGCCGCGATCATCCAGGTGGACCGGGCCGAGTACCGGGTGCGCGGCGGGAGGCTGGTGCTCGAGGGGCGCAGCTCCACGCCCAACATCATCCTCGACGTGCATCCGGGCGCCGACGGCCCCCAAATCGCCCTGATGCCGGTCGGGCCCGACGGCCGCTGGTCCTTCCGGGGCCGGTCCCTGAGGGCCCTGGCCGACCGCCTGGTGACCATCATGTACCATGACCCGGTCGACCCCGCGGTGGTCCACGCCAGCCGCACCGTCCGACTGAACCTGCGCTGAGAGCCGAAGGAGTCAAGATATGGCTGATCTGATCCCCCGCGACGCCGGCACGCCCTTCGACCCGGTGGCCGACCCCGCCCAGCAGCGAGAGCTCGACGAGTTCGGCTGCCCCCCCGACACCTCGATCCTCTTCGAGGACCTCTTCTTCCAAAACGAAGGGAGCCGGGCCCTGCGCATGTTCGACCCGAACCTGATCGAAGGGCTCGAACTGCCGGCGCCGGTGCCGGACCCGGACGGGGTCCTTCCGCCTCCGGAGCCCGTATTTTTCCCCACCCCGGACCGGGTGGACCCTGATACCCTCGTGGACCATCGGGGCCTGCACGACCTGGCTCTAGCCGTTCCGGGCGGGCCCAACGTCGTGGTCTGGAGCTTCCGCGACAACCTCTCCGGCGCCGCCACCTGGCCGGCGCCGACGATCCGGGTGCGGGAGGGCCGGGTAGTCCACTCGACCATGAGCAACCGCCGGGGGCCCCACACCATCCACCACCACGGCATCGAGCCCACGCCCGCCAACGACGGGGTGGGGCACCTCACCTTCGACGTCGGCGGTCTGTTCTACAGCTACCAGTGGGTGCCCACCGAGGCGGGCACCTTCTTTTACCACTGCCACGTCAATACGACGCTCCATTTCGAGATGGGGATGTACGGCCTCCTCATCGTCGACCCGGACGAGGGCGCCGCCCCCTTCCAGGACGGCGGGCCGGGTGTGACCCTGGTGGGCAACACCCCCACCCCCTACGGCCGCGAGGCCCTCTGGGTGGCCGACGACATCGACACCAACTGGCACGCCAACGCCGTCCACGGCCACTCCCCGGATGCCGGCATCTCCTGCGGCGAGTTCATGGCGATCGACGACCCGCGGCGAGTGATCGACCTCCACGACTTCAACCCCGACGTCTTCGTCGTCTCCGGGGTGCCGGCGCCCTGGGTCGGCGGCCAGACCGTCGACAACGCCCCGATCCTCCTCAACGCGGCCCAGGGCTCGGTGGTCAGCCCCCTGGTGCCCCGGGGCCAGAACCTCATCATCCGGACGCTCAACGCCAGCTACACCACCACCCGCTGGACTTTCCCGGAGGAGCTGCGAAGCCGCGCCCGGGTGACCGCGATCGACGGACGTACCTTGGGCCGGGGTCACTTCGGCCGGTACTCGAGCTCCTTCTTCCTGAGCGAGCTCCCCACCCCGTACTTCCACCTCACCACGGCCCAGCGGTGGGACATCCTCCTCGACACCAGCACGCTGCCCATCGGCGCCTCTTACGACGTGGAGCTCGCGTACCACCACTGGATCACCGACGAAGTGATCACCCGGGTGCGGACGCGGATCACCATCGGCGAGCCCCAGCTCTGACCCGCAGTCCTGACCCGCAGCTCCGAGGAACCGAGATGACCAGGCCCACGACGTACACGGACGGCGGCACCCCGAGGCGGTCTCCCCTGCGAAGGCAGACCGCCCCGCTCCTCGCCTCCGCGCCTCTCGCTCAGCCTCGGGACTCGCGGGGAAG
>CAZYJP010000297.1:0-3543 GCA_964647795.1 uncultured Thermodesulfobacteriota bacterium | reverse complement strand
GTCTCGTCCCGAACCTCGACCCGGACCCCGTTCTCCCCGGCGAAGGATGCGAGCGGGGCGCTCACTCGGGGATCACCTCCGTCCAGCCGTACGGGTCGGAGGCCTCGCCCCACTGGATCGCGGTGAGCCGCTTGTAGAGCTCGGTGGTGACCGGGCCCGCCTTCCCGTCCTTCGAGTAGACGAAGTCCCGTCCCCGGTAGGTGACGGACTCCACCGGTGTGATGACCGCGGCGGTGCCCAGGCAGCCGGCCTCGTCCAGGGTGCCGAGCTCGTCCACCGACACGGGCCGTTCCTCCACCTGGAGACCCATGTCGCGGGCCAGCCGGCGAACGCTCATATTGGTGATGCTCGGCAGGATCGAGGGGCTGGTGGGGGTGACATAGGTCTTCCCGACGACGGCGAAGAAGTTCGAGGAGCCCGACTCGTCGATGTAGCGCTTCTCGCGGCAGTCGAGGTACAGGACCTCCGAGTACCCCTTCTCCTTGGCCCCGATCGTCGCCCGCAATCCCGCGGCGTAGTTGCCTCCGCACTTGACGTCGCCCACACCGCCGGGCGCCGCCCGGTCGATCTCCTCCTCCACCACCAGCCGGACCGGCGTGAACCCGGCCTTGTAGTAGGGCCCCACGGGGGTCACGAAGACGAGGAAGAGGTATTCCCGACTGGGTTTCACCCCCACCTCGGCGCCGGAGCCCAGGAGCAGGGGGCGCACGTACAGGCTCGCGCCGCTCCCGTAGGGGGGAACGAAACGCCGGTTTGCCAGAACCACCCGGTGGACCCCCTCCCGGAAAATGTCCTCCGGAACCGGTTCCATGAGGAGCTTCCGGGCCGAGCGCTGGAAGCGGCGGGCGTTTTCCTCGAGCCGAAAGGTCTGTAGCCTTCCGTCGGGTCGCTCGAAGACCTTTAGGCCCTCGAAGATCTCCTGGCCGTAGTGCAGGCACGTGGCGGCCATGTGAAGGGTCAGGGTCTCGTCCGAGGTCATCTCCCCCGTCCCCCACTCGCCGTCCCGGCACCGATACCGGATGTTGGCATCGGTCTTCCTGTAGGCGAAGGGCAGGTGGGCAAAGTCGAGATCGGCGCGCTCCATCGGCTTCCTCGCGGATTCGAGAGAAGAAACAGCGGGTTGAGGGCCGGGATCATAGCGTGCGGCGAGCTGCCGGCGCAAGCACCGGCCCGGCCCCGCATCCCGGCGTTTGTGCGGAGCCGGGCCCCCAATGAGGCGGTTGTTTGGACGACGCTTCGCTTGCACCCGGCAGCGCACCTTGCTACGGTGGCGCCGACGCGACCCGGAATGCAGGAGGGAACCGACGATGGCACGCCTGGACTTCGCAGCGCTTCGAAAGGAGACGGTGCTCCTCGACCCGAAAGACGGCGCGCGCCGGGTGATCCCCAGCGAGATCCGGGAAGACCCGCTGACCGGGAGGACCGCCCGGATCTGCCACTTCATGAAGCTCCAGTGGCAGAAACCCGATTTCGACAAGCTCGTGGCAGGCACCGAGTCCTGGTGCCCGTTCTGCCCGGAACGCGTCCTGAGCGTGACCCCGTCCTTTCCGCCGGAGATTCTCCCCGAGGGGCGCCTGCGGGAGGACGACATGGTCCTCTTCCCCAACCTGGCCCCGTACGATGCACTCAGCGCGGTGGCCACCCTGGGGGGCCGGCACTTCTTTCCGATGACCGAGATCGAGCCGGAGCGGATCGCCTGCGCCTTCGGCCTCGCGATGCGGTTCTTCCGGGCGCTCCAGGACGCGAAGCACCCCGAATCCGTCTACCACGTCGTCAACTGGAACCACATGCCGCCGGCGGGCAGCTCCCTGATCCACTCCCACCTCCAGGTCTTCGCGAGCTCCAACGCCCCGAACCTCATGCGGGCGGAGCTGGAGGCGGCCCGGGTCTATCGGGACCGCACGGGCACGAACTACTGGGACGACCTGGTGGCGGCCGAGAGAGAGGACGGGCGGCGGTACCTGGGCCGCATCGGCCGCACCGACTGGCTCGTGCCCTTCGCCCCCATGGGGGTGGCGGGCGACGTGCTCGCCGTGGTGGAGGGGACCCGTGCCACCCTCGACCTCTCCGAGGGGGACCTGGCCGACCTGGCGTCGGGCCTGGCCCGCTCCATGGCCGCCTACGATGCCATGGGGATCTACAGTTTCAACGTGAACCTCTTCACCGGGGCCTCCGGCGACGACCACAGCCGCGTCCACCTCCTCTTCTCGCCCCGGACCTTCTTCAACCAGGCGCTCGGGACGACCGACGTGGGGGCACTCCGGAACCTCTATAACGAGACCCTGTGCATGGCCTTCCCGGAGGAGATCGCGGACCTGCTGCGGCCCCACTTCTAACCAGGCTCTGCCTGGGACCGATGGGGTGCCCGGTCAGGGACAGCAACTGGCGGGGGGCTGCAGGTGGCGGTAGAAGTTGTAGGCTCCCATCAGGGCCACCGCGAGGCCTGCGCCGCGAAGCATCCAGCCCCGGGCCCTGGCCCCGAGCAGGTGGGAGGCGGTGCCGAAGAGGAAGAGGGACGGCACGGTTCCCAGGCCGAAACCAAGCATCACCACGGAGCTGCGGCCGGGATCGGCGGTGAGCGCCGCGTTGAGGAGGACGGCGTAGAGCAGACCGCAGGGAATGAAGCCCATGGCGAGCCCCAGGGGCAGTGCGGGGAGG
This sequence comes from uncultured Thermodesulfobacteriota bacterium, assembly GCA_964647795.1. Taxonomy (GTDB): domain Bacteria; phylum Desulfobacterota; class Deferrisomatia; order Deferrisomatales; family JACRMM01; genus JBFLZB01. The sequence continues at coordinate 885 of CAZYJP010000297.1, read as the reverse complement.
CTTCCCGGCATCCGGCGTAGGGCCCTCGCGGCGGCGGTCAGCGCCCGCACCGGCGCCGCGAGCTCCAGGCGCATCACGTCGAGCCGGCGAAAGGCCCCCGCAGTTCCCAGGCCGACGAGGATGACGAAGAGGTCTGCCCCTACCATCAGCCACCACCCGACCCCCCGGATGCCCCCCCGGGAGGCCACCGCCGACCCAAACCAGCCCGCGAGATACCCCAGGCCCGCGTAGGTCGTGACCCTCCCCGCGCTGTAGAGAAGGTGGAAGAGGGGACCGGCCCGGCCCCGCATGGTGAGGGACAGGGCGCCCACCAGGCCGCCGCACATGCCCAGGCAGTGGCCGGAGCCGAGCAGGCCGGTCACGAGGGCTCCCGCGAAGAGAGGCTCGGTCATCGGCGGTTCCCCTTCTTTTCGGGACGGGCGGGTGCCTCGTCCTCCTCCTCGAGCATGCGGTGCTTGGGGCCTTCCAGGTCGTCGAACTCCCCCTTGCGAACGGCCCACAGGAAGACGAGCCACGCGGCGAGCCCGAGGAAGAACGAGAGGACGATCAGGAGGAGGGTCGACTGACTCACCGCGCGTCCTCCGGCAGCCGGGCGAGCCGAAGGGAGTTGGCGAGCACGCACACCGAGCTCAGTGCCATCGCCGCCGCGGAGTGGACGGGAGCGAGCCGGCCCGAGGCCGCCAGCGGGATCGCCGCGAGGTTGTAGACAAAGGCCCAGAAGAGGTTCTGCCGGATCACCCGCAGCGTGCGCCGGGCCAGGGCCACGGCCTGGGGGAGGAGCCTCAGGTCCGGCCGGGTGAGCACCAGGTCCGAAGTCTCCAGGGCGATGTCGGTGCCCCCGGCGAGGGCGCACCCGACCGAGGCCGCGGAAAGCGCCGGGGCGTC
>CAZYJP010000296.1:3327-3546 GCA_964647795.1 uncultured Thermodesulfobacteriota bacterium | reverse complement strand
TGCTTGCCCTTGAGCATGTCCGAGAGGCTCTTCAGGGGGCGGCGGTTCGGGCCGGTGATCGTGCGCCCGCGGCGACCGTTGTCGAACAGGGCGTCGACGGCCTCCTGGAGCATGCGCTTCTCGTTCTTGATGATGATGTCCGGGGCCTTGAGGTCCAGGAGCCGCTTGAGCCGGTTGTTGCGGTTGATGACCCGCCGGTAGAGGTCGTTGAGGTCGCTC
>CAZYJP010000296.1:361-3317 GCA_964647795.1 uncultured Thermodesulfobacteriota bacterium | reverse complement strand
GCTCGTGGCGAAGCGCCCGCCTTCCAGGGGCACCAGGGGCCGCAGGTCCGGAGGGAGCACCGGCACCACCTGGAGGATCATGTGCTGGGGCCGGTTGCCGGAGTTCTTGAAGGCGTTGATCACCTTGAGGCGCTTCGCGTACTTCTTGCGCTTCGCCTTGCTGGTGGCGGAGACCATCTCCTTGCGGAGCTCCTCGGAGAGAACAGGGATGTTGAGGCCGGCCATGATGTCGCGAATTGCCTCGGCACCCATGCCGGCCTTGAAGTCGTCGCCGTGCTCCTGCACGAGCTCCCGGTACTTCTCCTCCGTGATGAGCTCTCCCTGCTCGATGCCCGTGCTGCCCGGGTCCACCATGATGTAGGACTCGTAATAGAGCACCCGCTCCAAATCCTTGAGCTTCATCCCCATGAGGCTGCCGATTCGAGACGGCAGGCTGCGCAGGAACCACACGTGGGCGACCGGGGTGGCGAGCTCGATGTGGCCCATGCGCTCCCGGCGGACCGATGATCGGATGACTTCCACGCCGCACTTCTCACACACCACTCCGCGGTGCTTCATGCGCTTGTACTTGCCGCAGTTGCACTCGTAATCCTTCACGGGGCCAAAGATCTTGGCGCAGAACAGTCCGTCGGACTCCGGCTTGAAGGTCCGGTAGTTGATGGTCTCCGGCTTCTTTACCTCGCCGTGGGACCACTCGTGGACCTTGTCCGGGCCCGCGATGGACACCTTGACGGCGTTGAAGTTGATCGGATCCTTTGGCGGTTCGAAGAACTTGTCGATGCTCTGCAAGGGCCTATCCTCCTCTGAGGGATGTCCCGTACTCGGTGTTTCCGGTTGTCAGTTTCCCGTCGCCCTCTGTAGCCGACGCTTTCCCCGTCGAAGGCTAGATCCACGAGACAGCGGGCGGCTAACCCTTGTCTTCTTCTTCCAGGAGCTCCACGTTCAGGGCCAGGGCCTGCATCTCCTTGATGAGGACGTTGAAGGACTCCGGCAGCCCCGGCTCGAGCACGTTCTTGCCCTTCACGATGGACTCGTAGATTCGCGTGCGCCCGGCCACGTCGTCCGACTTGACCGTGAGCATTTCCTGGAGGATGTGCGAGGCCCCGTACGCCTCGAGAGCCCAGACCTCCATCTCGCCCAGGCGCTGGCCTCCGAACTGTGCCTTGCCCCCGAGGGGCTGCTGGGTGACCAGGCTGTAGGGCCCGATGGACCGGGCGTGGATCTTGTCGTCGACCAGGTGGTGGAGTTTGAGCATGTACATGACGCCGACCGTGACCTTCTTGTGGAAGGCCTCTCCGGTCTTCCCGTCGTGGAGCGTGGTCTGCCCGATCTCGGGCAGGCCCGCCTCCTTGAGGAGGGGCCAGATCTCATCTTCCTTGGCACCGTCGAAGACGGGGCTGTCCATGTACACGCCTTCTCGGGCCGCCTGCCGGGCCAACTCCAGCACCACCTCGTCGGAGGCCTTGTCGAGGAGTGTCTGGCTCTCCTGGTCGGAGTAGTACTCCTTGAGCTTCTTCCGCAGCGCCTTGGGGGAGTACTTGGAACGGAGCACCTGCTCGATCTGCTGACCCAGCCCTCGGGCAGCCCAGCCCAGATGGGTTTCCAGCACCTGACCCACGTTCATCCGGGAGGGTACTCCCAGGGGGTTCAGGATGACGTCCACCGGCGTGCCGTCGGGCATGAACGGCATGTCCTCCACCGGGACGATCTTGGAGATGACTCCCTTGTTGCCGTGGCGGCCGGCCATCTTGTCTCCCACCGAGAGGCGGCGCTTGATTGCCACGTACACCTTGACCATCTTGATCACCCCCGGGGGCAGGTCGTCGCCCTCCCGAAGGCGTTCGATCCGTTCCTCATAGCGCTTTCGAACTTCCGCCACCTGCTCGTCGGTGCGCTCCACGAGCTCGAAGAGCTTGTCCTCGCGCTCGGGGGCGTCCAGGAGCGGGATCTCTCCCCAGGCCTCCCGAGGCACCCTCGCGAGGGCGGTGTCGGTGATCGCGGAGCCTTCCTTCACCACCACGGCGCCGTCCAGGTCCACCAGGTCGATGGCCACCTTCTGGCCCACGAGGAGCTGGCGGATGGAGTTGTGGGTGGCGCTGCGCAGGATGGCGATCTCGTCGCCCATCTCCTTGCGGAGCCGGTCGGCCTCCCGTTCCTCGAAGACCTCCTCGCCCTCCTCGCCGCCCTTTCGGCTGAAGACCTTGGCGTCGACCACGATCCCTTCCACCCCCGGCGGAACCCGGAGGCTGGTGTCCTTCACGTCGCCGGCCTTCTCGCCGAAGATCGCCCGCAGGAGCTTCTCCTCGGGGGAGAGCTGCGTCTCACCCTTGGGGGTGACCTTCCCCACCAGGATGTCGCCGGGGATCACCTCGGCGCCGATGCGGACGATGCCCGTCTCGTCCAGGTCACGGAGCTTCCGATCGCCGACGTTGGGGATGTCCGGGGTGATCTCCTCCTTGCCCAGCTTGGTGTCCCGGGCGACGCACTCGAACTCCTCGATGTGGATCGAGGTGAAGGTGTCCTGCTCGAGCAGGCGCTCCGAGATGATGATCGAGTCCTCGAAGTTATAGCCCCCCCAGCTCATGAAGGCGACCATCACGTTCTTCCCCAGGGCCAGGTCCCCGAGGGAGGTCGCGGGGCCGTCGGCCAGGACGTCACCGGCCTTCACCCGGTCCCCCACGTGGACGATGGGCCGCTGATTGAGGCAGGTGTTCTGGTTGGAGCGCTGGAACTTGGTCAGCCCGTAGACCTCGACGCCGGTGTGGACGTCCTGGCCCTCCTGCTCCTGATAGCGGACCACGATCCGGGCGGAGTCCACGCTCTCGACCGTCCCGTCCCGACGCGCCACCACCGTGACCCCCGAGTCGCGGGCGACCACCCCCTCGATGCCGGTGCCCACCAGGGGGGCCTCGGTCCTCAGCAGTGGCACGGCCTGCCTCTGCATGTTGGACCCCAT
>CAZYJP010000296.1:0-351 GCA_964647795.1 uncultured Thermodesulfobacteriota bacterium | reverse complement strand
GGGCCCGGTTGGCGTCGTCGTGCTCGAGGAAGGGGATGAGGGCGGCGGCCACGCTCACCAGCTGTTTCGGGGAGACGTCCATGAGGTCGACGTCGTCGGCCGAGACGAGGAAGGGGTCCCCGTTCCTCCGGGCGTTCACCATGGTGTTGACGAACCGGTGGTTCGCGTCCAGGGGTGCGTTGGCCTGGGCGATGGTGTGCTCCTCTTCGTCCAGGGCCGTCAGGAAGGTCGTCTCCTCGGCCACCACCCGGTCGACGACCCGGCGGTAGGGGGTCTCGATGAAGCCGAACTCGTTGACCCGGGCGTAGATGGAGAGGCTCACGATCAGGCCGATGTTCGGTCCCTCAGGGG
>CAZYJP010000295.1:0-3556 GCA_964647795.1 uncultured Thermodesulfobacteriota bacterium | reverse complement strand
CCGGGAGCTCCCCTCCTGGGCGAGCATCCGTTCCACCACGTTCTGGGTCGCGATGCCGGCGTGGTCGGTGCCGGGCATCCACAGGGCCTCGAACCCGTCCATGCGCTTGTACCGGATCAGAACGTCCTGCAGGGTGTTGTTGAGGGCGTGGCCCATGTGGAGGTTGCCCGTGACGTTGGGCGGGGGGATCACGATGGCGTAGGGGGGCTTGGGGGAGCCCGGGTCGGCGTGGAACACTCCGGCGGAGACCCAGCGCTCGTACCACCGCGCTTCGATCGGGTGCGGATCGTAGGTGCCGAGCTCGGCCGGCCGGCCGGGTGGGGGGGTTTCGCTCATCGCGGGTCCTCGCGGTGCGGCGTTCGAGGGCGTCGGCCTGACGTCGAAAAGGGGCCGCCAGTCTACGGACCGCGCAGTTGGGGTGCAAGGGGAAGGCGGCATCCCGAATTCACCACCCGACTCGGGCCAGGGCCGGGGAGCCCCTCCTCTGAGCCCCGCAATCCGCGACGTGCCGAACGTGAGGCCCCAGGAGGGCGGCAAGGCCCAGAATCACCGGTCTTCCAAAGCCCATCGCTTCGGTCGATGCGGGGATCCCCGGCCCTTCGGCTCTCCCTCCTACGCCGCTCCTTCCGGGGGCTCACCTTGGAGTTTCTCGATGGCGTCTCGGATCAGGCGCTCGGCAAGGGGAGGAACCACTTCGCGGACCACGCGCTCGACCGTCGCGGTCAGGAGGGGGGTGAGCCTGTCGGGGGAAAGGCTCTCCTCGAGGGCCCGACGCACCGCTTCCGCGGCCGTGCCTGCCACCTCCGCCGCAAAGGGTTCCGGTTTGGCGGTGTCGAGGTCCCAGGGGACCTCGGAGCCGGGGGGCGTCTCGGCCACGGTCCACGGCGGGTGGGCTTCCGGCCCTGCCTGCTCCTCTTCCCGCGCAGGGAGCGGCCACGGCTCCGCGAGGTCCTCTGCGCCAAAGGGTTCCGTGTCCCAGGACACGGGGGCCGGGCTCTCCCCCGAAACGGGCTCCTCCAGGATCCATCCCTCCTCCTCGGGTGCCGCTTCGTCCGCCCGCACCTCGCCCCCCGCCCCCGAGGGCGTTTTCCCTTGGGGGGCCGGCCCTTCCGGCTCAGCCTCTTCCCCTTGCCCGAAATCGTGGCGTTCCTCGACCCAGCCTTCCAGGTCGATGTCCCCGAGAAGCTCGTCCGACTCCCGGTCCGATCCGGAGCCGGTCTCGGCCCTGGCTCCGAACCCGTCTTCCCGGGGGAGGCCTCCCGCTTCCGCCTCCACCCCGGTGGCGTTCTCCTCCTGGGGACCGGACCTGGTTGCGAGGCCGGGCGCCCCGGCAATATCTGGAAAGTCCAGTTCGATGGAGCCGAAGGCGTCCGGTGCGGAACCCCCCGGCTCGGGTGGGTGCGCCCCGAACTGCTGGATAGAATCCACCCGGCTCCGTTCCTCGCGGCCGAAGAGGCCCGCGCCGGGGGCCGGCTCACCCCCCGGGGGTTCGAACGCGCCCGCGGGGGTGCCCCGCCCCTGCTCTCCTTGGGAGGGGAGGGGTTCCAGATCCTCGATCCAATCCAGGTCGGCAAATTCATCGTCGCCGGAGAGGTCTATGATCTCGACCTCCTGTTCCTCCGGAGGGTCGGCAGGGCTGATGCCGGGACCGGCCTCTCGAGGTGACGTCCGCTCCAGGCAGAACAGGTCTTCCTTCCCCGCTTCCACGCCCGCTTCCTGCAAGCTGTACTCGAGGGTATCGAGCAACTCGTCCGACTGGAACGGCTTGGTCAGCACTGCGGCGGCGCCTGCCAAGGCCGCCAGGTTCTCACTCACGTTTCCCCCCATGAGGATCACCGGCACCTCGGTCCCCGGCAGGGCAGCCCGAAGGATCCGGCAGGCCTCGTACCCGTCCTCCTCCCCGAGTGCCACGTCGCAGAGCACGGCGTCCGGCGCCCCCTCCTGCAGCGCTTCGACGGCCTTGATGGTGGAGTCCGCCACGGTTACGGTCCAGCCCTCCCCTGTCAGGGCGTGCCGAACGGCTTCGGCCATGGTGGAACTGTCGTCCACGACGAGGAGATTCCTTGGCATCCTGACCTCCAGCTCTGAGAAAGGGTCGAGGGAGTCTCTCCTTGGATTCGGCTCCGTGGCTCTGCAGCACGGGCACCGTTGCTTCGCGCCGCGGGTTCCGGTGACTCCCGATCTTCCTACCCCGGCCGGGGGGGTGTCCCGGGGACGGCCGCCTCGAGGCGATGCACCCCGGCAGACGGTCTGCGGGGGGCACGACGCCTCCCCCTCTCAGGGCAGCTGGGGGCGGGAGGGGGGGCGAGGCCGCCGTCACTTTTCGACCACCCGGGCAAAAGCTCAAGAAACCGGACTACAAAACCTTCCACGGCTGAGGGATGAACACGGACTCGTAGAGAGCGAGCGCGTACCGGTCGGTCATGCCGGCCACGAAATCGGTTGCCAGTGCTGCCACCGTTTCTCCCGGGATCTTCTGGGCCAGGCTGTCCAGGAACCACTCCGGCTCCCCGAGGAAGCGGGTGTAGAGCTCTTCGAGCACCTTGCTGGCCTTCACGAAGTCGTCGTGAACCCGCGGGTTCTCGTACACCCGCTCGTAGAGGAACTGGCGCAGGGCGGCGGCGGCGCCGTGGACCTCCCCGCTCAGGACCACCTGCTCGAGGTCCCTGTGCAGCGTCTCCCGGATGGTGTCCCGCACCATGGCATCGATCCGCTGGGCGTGGGTCTCGCCGAGGGTCCTTCGAATCCCGGAGGGGATTTCCTCTCGTTGGATGACCCCAGCCCGAAGCGCGTCATCCACGTCGTGGTTGAGGTACGCGATCAGATCGGCCAGGCGCACCACCTGGGCCTCCAAGGAGGACCGGGAACCCAGGATGTCTCCCCTTCCCTTGGTGTGGAACAGAATCCCCTGCCGCACCTCCGAGGTGAGGTTGAGCCCCAGACCGTCGTGTTCCAGCAGGTCGACGACCCGCAGGCTCTGGGCAGAGTGATGAAACCCGTTCGGGTTCAAACGGTTCAACACGGCCTCGCCGGCGTGACCAAAGGGTGTGTGCCCCAGGTCGTGGGCCAGGGCCACCGCCTCCACGAGACTCTCGTTGAGGTTAAGGGCCCGCGCCATCGTGCGGCCGATCTGGCTCACCTCCAGCGTGTGCGTGAGCCGGGTCCGGTAGTGGTCGCCGGCCGGCGCCAGGAACACCTGGGTCTTGTGCTTCAGGCGGCGGAAGGCCTTGGAGTGTAGGATCCGATCCCGGTCGTGCTGAAAAGCAGGGCGTATGTCGCACTCGGGCTCCTCGCGCCTGCGCCCGCAGGAATCCCGGGACTTGGTCGCCCTCGGGTGGAGCACCTGTTCCTCTTGCGCTTCCAGGGTCTCGCGGATGCTCGCCATGACCTCGCCGTGTCGAGACGGGGGGAGGCGCAAGAGTACCCCATCCTCCGGGCCGCTTCCAACCCGGGAGACGACCCGGATTCACCGCCGACCCGGAGAGGGGCCCCGGAGAGCCCCGTCTGTGCCGCCCCATCCGCGCTGCATCGAACCGGTGCCCCCGCCAGGGCGGAT
>CAZYJP010000294.1:0-3580 GCA_964647795.1 uncultured Thermodesulfobacteriota bacterium | reverse complement strand
CCCCTGGGCCACCCGGTGAATCTCCTGGTCATGGGACCCGGCGGTTACCGGTTCCGAGACTTCCTGAAGGTGGGGACGCCGCTCGTCCTGCTGCTGTTCGCCGTGGTACTGGTGCTGCTGCCCGTGTTCTGGCCTCTGGTCCCCCTACCCTGATCTCGGTGGGGCCCGGCGGGTCAAGCGATCCACAGACCTCTGGTGAAGCGGGGGTCGGGGACCTCGTCCTCCGCCAGGTGCCCGAACTGTTCCTCCAGGAGGGAGAAGCACCCTCCCACGAACTCCCGCAGGTGGCCCTCTTCCCTCGGCGTGAGCTCTTCCGCCGTCTTCACCCACTCCACCGCGGTGTCGTCCAGGCCCGGTTTTACCCGGCGGGGGGGGTGCTCCGAGGCCCAGACCCGGGAGAGCCCCTGACGAACCAGCTCGCGCTCCACCGGGGCGAACCGGAAGGAGCGGTCCAGGGCGGCGTTCAGGAGGGCCGTGAGGAAGACCGTGCTTCCCTTCAGATTCTCGGTTTCCAGGCGTGTGAGGGCCTGTCTCAGGTCTCCCAGGTGGAGGTTCACCATGCTCATCAGGAAGCGCCCCAGGTAGTCGGCCTGTTCTACGGCCCTCTCGGCCCGCCGCACCTCGCCGAGGGTTCGAAAGGTGCGGTACGAGGTGGTCTCCCCCTCCCCCGCGTACCATAGGGGGTGGGCCCGGAGGAGGCCCTCCAGCACCTCGGGCAGGGGGGAATCCAGGAACAGGAGGCGCTCCTTGTGGCTCTGGGGCCAACCCTCCTCGAAAAAACGCCGGGCGCGAGCCCGAAGAGCGCGGATCGGGCTCCAGCCGACCCGGAACAAGTGCTGGAGCCAACGGTCCTCCAGCACCCGGGCCGCCTCGTCCTCGTCCGTGCCGCATAGAGCCTCGAGGCCGATGGAGACGTAGGAAGCCACCTTCCGCAGGGAGAGTTGGAAGGAGTCGAGGGTGTCGAGGTCGAGTGCGTCGGCCACGGCCACCTTGTTGGTGAGATAGGCGAGCTCCGACCAGAGACCGTCGAGGGTCGGCCCGGGCGAGAGACGGCGCAGGGCGTGGGCGAAGAAATCCGGCGCCGACTCGGGGAGGGCAAGCGGGTAGCGCGGGAGCACCGTGGGCGGCGCCTCCGGGTCTCTCTCGGGCGCCCCGGGCCTCCTCGGCAGGTCGTCGGGAGCTGCCGCGTCGAGCCGGGCATACACCGCCAGGGCCTCCTCCCACTCGGGGAAGCCCCGCAGGGCAAGCCGCCGTTGGCGCCCTTCGTACTCGCCCTCTTCAAGCTCCGAGTCGACGTCGCGCAACAGGCCCTCCACCACTCGGGCGTAGCGGTCGGGGCTCGCTTCGCGCAGCGTCTGGAGCAGATCCTTGATCACGGGCTCGGCCTGGGGTGAGGTGGTCACGTAGTATCGGCCCTCCATGGTGAAGGGCGCCGCCCCGGGAAGCTCCTGGAAGGGGTCCCGGTCCTCGTCGGCCAGGTGCACCGCAGCCACCCGGCTCAGGAGCAGCACCCACGTGCCGAGATCCAACTGGCGCAGCCAGCGGCTGAGGGCCTCCCTTCCGCAGGAGTGGAGGCGCTCGAGCCACGGCTGGACCCGCTCCGGCCGCAGGCGGTCTTTCTTCCAGAGCTCCAGATCCAGGACGAACTCCACCTGCTCGCTCCGCGCGTGGCGCAGGACCTCCGGGAAATTGTCCGGGTCGAGCTCCTTGAGGGTGAAATAGAGCTCCTCGGGGGGCATGAGCGCCACCAGGGTGCCGAGGTTCGGCGACGCGAGCAGCTTCTCCTCCCTCTCGGCCCCGCGCACGGAGAGGACCTCGTCGATCTCCCGGCGAAGCGGAGTGGGCGTGGCGGGCGAGAGGGCTCGGGCTGGGGGTGGCTCGTGGGGCATGGGGTGTGCCTCCGGTGGCGTGCGGGACGGCGGGGCAGTGCGCGGCAAGGGTAGCACGGCTGTCGCCGGGGCTTCCAGACGTTGCGCCGACCGGAACCTGTTGCGTAGGATGGCGTCGTACCCCGGCGAGGAGGTGAGTGTTGTCCCCAGTGAGATGGATGCGCTCGGCGGCCGTTCCCGTGCTAGGCCTCGTGGCGGCAGTGACGGTCTTCCTCTGGGCCGCCGCGGCTGCCGCAGCGCCGGGGGCCAGCCTGGAGGGAAAGGTTGCCGAGAGGCGCCTGGACAACGGGCTGACGGTGCTCGTGCTGCCCCGGCACGCCTCCCCCACGGTGAGTCTCCAGATGACGTTCCGGGTGGGCGGGGTCGACGAGACTGCCGGCCAGACCGGCACCGCCCACCTCCTGGAGCACATGCTCTTCAAGGGCACCCGGACCCTGGGCACGAACGACTGGAAACGGGAGGAACCCCTGCTGGGCGAGATCGAGGCCGTTGGTCGAGCCCTCGATGCGGAGCGCCGCAGAGGGCCGGCCGCCGACCCGGCGCGCCTGGAAGGGCTCGCCGCGAGGCTGGCCGACCTCCAGAAGGCTCACCGTCCCCTGGTGGTCACGGATGAGATCGGTACCCTCTACTCCCGCAACGGCGCGGTGGGATTCAACGCTTCCACCAGCGCCGACCTCACCAGCTACACCGTGAGTCTGCCCTCCAACCGTCTCGAGCTCTGGGCCCGCATCGAGTCGGAGCGGATGCGCGACCCGGTATTGCGGGAGTACTACGTGGAGCGGGAGGTCGTGCAGGAGGAGCGCGCCCAGCGCTACGGGGCGGAGCCGGGCGGCCGGCTCTACGAAGCGCTCCTATCCGCTGCGTTTACCGCACACCCGTACCGAGACCCGGTGATCGGCTGGCCCTCCGACCTGGCCGTCCTGGACGTGGAGGATACCCGTGCCTTCTACGAACGGCACTACGGGCCGGACAACTGCGTGGTGGCCGCGGTGGGAGCTGTAGACCCGGAGGATTTCTTTTCCCTGGTGGAGCGTTATTTCGGGGGGATTCCAGCCCGGGGCGCGGGTCCCGGGTATCTGACCGAGGAACCCCCGCAGACGGGCCCCAGGCGGGTGGAGGTGCACTTTGACGCCGAACCCCGGCTGGCGGTCGGCTTCCACAAACCCACCCTGCCCCACCGCCACGATTACGTCTTCGACGTCATCGCCGCCGTGCTCTCCGACGGGCGAAGCTCCCGCTTGGTGCGGGAATTGGTCGACCGGCGCCGGGTCGCTGCGTCGGTGCGCGCGGTCAACGGCCTTCCCGGGGCGCGCTATCCCAACCTCTTCGCGGTCTTCCTGGTTCCCCTCTCGGGTGTGCCCCTCCAGGAGGCGGAGGCGGCCCTCTTCGATGAGCTTCGGCGACTGACCGACGAGCCCCCTGCGGCCGAGGATCTCGCCAGGGTCGTGCGGCGCCTCGAAGCCGACCGGGTGCGCTCGCTCCTCTCGAACGCGGGACTCGCTCGGCAACTCGCCTACTTCCAGTCCGTCGCCGGCGACTGGCGCTACCTGGAAGGCCTCGCCGGGGTGCTGTCCACGGTGACACCGGCAGAGGTGGCCGAGGTGGCGAACGCCTACCTGGGAGCGGAAAACCGGACCGTGGCGGTCCTGCGCCCGGCGGGGGGTGACCCGTGAGCACCCGGCGCGGACGCG
>CAZYJP010000293.1:2217-3594 GCA_964647795.1 uncultured Thermodesulfobacteriota bacterium | reverse complement strand
CCTCGGCGGTCACTGGCTGGTGGAGGGAGGGATCGCCGTGGCGGCCGGGCTGGGCGTGCCCGCGGTGATCATCGGGCTCACCGTGGTGGCCGTGGGCACGAGCCTGCCCGAGCTGGCGGCCTCCCTCGTGGCCATGGTCCGGAGGGAGAGCGACATCGGGGTGGGGACCGTCCTGGGCTCCAACCTCTTCAACCTTCTGGGCATCCTGGGGGTCGCAGCCCTCGTGCACCCCATCGAGGTCCCGGCCACCTTCTTCCGCTTCCAGTACCCGGTCTTGGCGGTCTTTACCGTGGCCCTCCTGCCCATCATGCGGACGGGGCTCGGAATCTCCCGTGCCGAGGGAGTGCTCCTCCTGGGCTGCTACGCCGCTTACGTGGCGGTTCTGTTCCTCGTGCCGGCCGTGCGGTGAGGCGTCCGGGGCGCCCGAAGGGCTCCCCACAGCGCTGATATTGGATCGGCCCCGCAGGTCCCCCGCCGCCCCTTACTCCCTTCGCCGCTTGGCGGCGTTCCTCCGAGCCTCCTCTGCCGTGACCCGTGCCATGTCGGGAGGCGCCCACTCCGCCAGCCGCCGTCCTCCTGAGCCCTTGGCTCCGTTCATCCTCCCTCCGATTCTCAGCTTGGAATGTTTTCCACCTAATCGATGAAAAATGGGTAGAACACCCCATTGATGAGGGAGTCAGCGGACGTACGCTGTCGTCTGTTCGGTGGCGGCGTCCGCGTTTTGCCCGCAGCGCGCAGGCACACCTGCGGCTGGAGAGGAAGGCCCGAGGTCTCCAGGGGAACGGACCCTCGGCGCCGTTCGAGGTGGGGGTCGGCCTCACAGCGTCTGTCCCGCACGGATTCCGGGCGGGGGAACCGGGGATCGTTTGTTCCAGTCGGGGGACCTCTGGGGTCTTCCGCGACCACAGGAGGAAGCAGCCATGAAACGCACGCTGAAACGGGGAGTTCGTGTCTTCGCCGTGGGGGTTTCACTGGTCTTGGGCCTGGCGGGGTGTCAGCCCAGCGGGGGAGGGGGAGATCGGAATCTCGGAGATCGGAATCTCGATAAGAAGGGGGGCGCGGCCGAGATCGCGTCGGCAAAGCAGTTGCTGGACCCGACCACGATCGAAAAGTACCTGGATCCGTTGCCGATCCCGGCGGTGATGCCGACATCGACGGCACCCGATGGCTTCGGGGGGGACTACTACGAGATCGCCGTCCGGCAGTTCGAGCAGCAGGTGCTGCCGGCCTCCCATCCGCCGACCACCGTCTGGAGTTACGGCTCGGTGACGGATGCGAGCACCTTCCACTACCCCGCCTTCACCATCGAGGCCGAGGTGGATCGGCCGGTGCGGGTCAAGTGGATCAACGACCTGGTGGACGACGACGGCAACTTCC
>CAZYJP010000293.1:0-2117 GCA_964647795.1 uncultured Thermodesulfobacteriota bacterium | reverse complement strand
CGGCCGGTGCGGGTCAAGTGGATCAACGACCTGGTGGACGACGACGGCAACTTCCTGCCCCACCTCCTCCCGGTGGACCCGACCCTTCACTGGGCGAACCCGGGCGGGTTGGAGTGCGGGGAGGTGACGAGCTGCGCCGAACGGCCCGAATGCTGCGAGCCGTACAAGGGACCCGTGCCGATCATCACCCACCTCCACGGTGCCCACGTGCAGCCCGACAGCGACGGGTACCCGGAAGCGTGGTACCTGCCCGACGCGAACAATCTCGAGGACTACACGACCCGCGGGCCGTTGTTTGGCCAGATTCAGGAAGCGGAAGATGAGGCCGGGGCGGCCGTGTTCCAGTACCCCAACGACCAGCGGGCCACGACCTTGTGGTACCACGACCACACCATCGGCATGACCCGGGTGAACGTGTACGCCGGCCCGGCGGGCTTCTACCTCCTGCGGGGAGGTGATTCGGACCTGGACCCGGACGTCCTGCCCGGGCCGGCCCCAAGCCTGGGTGACGCACCCGACGCGAAGTATTACGAGATTCCCATCGTGATCCAGGACAAGTCCTTCTATGACGACGGCTCCCTCTTCTACCCCGACAACCGGGCGTTCTTCGAGGGGCTCGAGCCCGACCAGCTCCAGGTCCCCTTCATCCCCGAGTTGACGAGCCGGGGCGAGCCGAGCGACGTCTCTCCCATCTGGAACCCGGAGTTCTTCGGCGACACCATCGTGGTCAACGGAAAGACCTGGCCGTACCTGGACGTCGAAGCCCGGGCGTACCGCTTCCGCTTCCTCAACGGCAGCGATTCGCGGTTCTTCATCTTGAAGACCGACGCGCCGGACCTCACTTTCTGGCAGGTCGGAGCCGATGGCGGCTTCCTTCCGGAGTCCGTGGAGCTCACGGAGCTCCTCATCGGACCCGCAGAGCGGGCCGACATGATCGTCGACTTCTCGGACTTCGCCGGCCAGACCATCACCTTGCTCAACCTCGGCCCCGACGAGCCCTTCGGGGGCGGGGAGCCCGGGGTCGACTTCGATCCCGCCGACCCGGAGACTACCGGCCAGGTGATGCGGTTTCAGGTCGGCCCGGCCTTGGCAGGGAGCGAGCCCTTTGATCCCGACATCGCGCTTCCCTCGTTCGATCGCCTCGGAAACGCGACCCGCACGCTCAAGGTGAGCCTCAACGAGGCGGAGTCCGGGACGGTCTTCGTGCCCGTGCACCCCGTAACCGGGGAGTTCCAGCTGCGCGGGGGGAATCTCGTGGAGGTCCAGGGCAACCCCGACCGCCCGAACGTCGGCCCCTTCGGTCCCACCAAGGCCATGCTCGGGATCGTGGACGACGACGAAGGTCATCCGGTACCCCTGGGGTGGATGGACGCCATCACGGAGAACCCCGAACTGGACCAGATCGTGGAATGGGAGATCTACAACTTCACCATGGACGCCCACCCGATCCACATCCACCTGGTGCAGTTCGAGATCCTCAACCGGCAGGCGCTGGAGGTAGACGCAGAGGGCATGACGACCTCGACTCCGGTCGGTGAGCCTCGAGATCCCGAGGTCTGGGAGACCGGGACCAAGGACACGGTCATCGTCTACCCGGGCGAAGTCGCCCGGGTGAAGGCGAAGTTTGACATCGCGGGTCTCTTCGTCTGGCACTGCCACATCCTCTCCCATGAGGACAACGAGATGATGCGGCCGATGTATGTCGGGGAATGTCCGGAAGGTCTTTGCGAAATGATGCGGCCGTATTGCGTCGTCGATCCGGAGGACGACGACCCGGAGTATTGCGGCGACACCAACGTGCCCGTAGCGGTAGGGCCGCTCAAGCCAATGATGGAGTGATCCGAACCCGTCGGGGCCGCCTTCGGGCGGCCCCGACTATTTTGGGAGCAAGCAGGCCCGACGGTAGGAGCACCTCCTGAAAGGGAGAGCATCCTCTCTCTGGCCTCGCTGCCCCCGCTGGGTCGGACCGGCATTGGACGCCGGAGCTCAGGCGGGGTCGGCATAGGCATAGGGGACAGGCATACGACCGGCACCTGACCTGGGCGAAGATCTACGCAAGAGCAGGCGAAAGAAGAGCAGGGGACAGGCCAACTATCCCGAACCCGCATCGGCGCCCC
>CAZYJP010000292.1:0-3617 GCA_964647795.1 uncultured Thermodesulfobacteriota bacterium | reverse complement strand
GAGGACCAGGGCTGCGCGCAGGAGGAACCGGCCGCCGCCGGAATCGGGGGACTGGCCGGCTTCCTCGCCGCCGGGCTCCGGCTGCCCTTGCGTCTCTTCCCGGGGGGGGGCCGTCACGAAGCTCCTCTACTCCTCGCCGCGCTCGGCCTTGGCCTCGGCCACGATCTTGTCGGCTGCGTGGCTCGGGACCTCGTCGTAGTGGTCGAACTGCATGCTGTACGTGCCGCGGCCCGAGGTCATCGAGCGGAGGTCCGGTGCATATTCGAGCATCTCGGCCAGGGGCACGTGGGCCTTGATCGCCTGGGTTCCGTCCTGGGGGTCCACTCCCAGTACCCTCCCCCGGCGCGAGTTGAGGTCGCCGATGACGTCGCCCATCTGCGCGTCCGGGACGCGCACCAGGACCTCCATGACCGGCTCGAGGAGGACGGGCCTGCACTCGGCCGCCCCCTTCTTGAAGCCGAGGGAGCCGGCGATCTTGAAGGCCATCTCCGACGAGTCGACGTCGTGGTACTTGCCGTCGAACAGGGTGACCTCCACGTCCACCATGGGGTACCCGGCCAGGATGCCCCCCTGCATGGCCTCGAAGATGCCTTCCTCCACGGCGGGGATGTACTGCCTGGGAATGGCTCCGCCCACGATCTTGTCGACGAACTGGAAACCGGTGCCCCTGGGCAGCGGGCGAATCTCGATCCAGGTGTCGCCGAACTGGCCGCGGCCCCCCGTCTGCTTCTTGTATCGCCCCTGCACCTTGGTCGAGCCCTTGAGGGTCTCCTGGTACGGAACCTTCATCTTCCTCAGATCCACGTCGGCCCCGTACTTGCGCTTGATGCGTTCGCACAGGATGTCGAGGTGGAGGCGGCCCATCCCGGAAACCAGGAGCTCGTGGGTCTGATCTCCCCGCCCGAGCCGAAGGGTCGGGTCCTCGTCCTGCATCCGCCGGAGGCCCTGCCCCATCTTTTCCTCGTCTCCGCGAGACCTCGGGTAGGCCGCGAGGGTCATCAGGGGCTCGGGAGGCGCCGGTACCGTGTAGAGGATCGGCTGAGCCTTCGCGGCCAGGGTGTCGCCCGATCCGGTCACCTTGAGCTTGGCCAGGGCCAGGATGTCTCCGGCGGTGGCCGCTGCCGCGGGCTTGGTCTCCTTGCCGAGGAGGGTCACGATCTGCCCCACCCGCTCCTCCTCCTGCCGGGAGACGTTCCACAACGAGGAGTCGGAGGAGAGGGATCCGCTGAACACCCGGAAGATGTTGAGGCGGCCCGTGAAGGGGTCGGAGATGGTCTTGAAGACCAGGGCGGAGAACGGGGCGTCTTCCCCTGGGGCGCGCACGGCCTCGCCACCGTCGGGAGAGGTGCCCCGGACCTCGCCGCGGTCCGCGGGGGACGGACAGGCGTCCACCAGGAAGTCGAGCAGCGCTCCGGCACCGATGTTCTTGGCTGCGGAGCCCAGCAGTACGGGCACGAATTGCCGGCTCATGACCCCGCCTCGAAGTGCCTGGGCGAGCTCGGCGGCCCCGATCTCCTGGCCGTCGAAGTACCTCTCCATGAGCCCGTCGTCGGTCTCCACCAGGTGCTCGACCAGCGCGTCCCTGGCGGAACGAGCCGCATCGGCCAGGTCGGGGGGAACGGGCCCTTCGGCCGGCTTGCCCGAGGCGTCGCCGAACGTACAGGCCACCATGCGGAGCAGATCCACGTACCCCTTGAACCCCCCCTCGGCCCCGATGGGGATCTGCAACGGCACGAAGGTGGCCTCGAAAGCGTCGGCCAGGGAGGTCAGGGCAGCGTCGAAGCTGGCGTTCTCCTTGTCGAGGCGGTTGACGAAGACGGCCCTGGGCAGGCCGCACTCGTCGGCGTAGCGCCATAGTTTCTCGGTCTCGAACTTGATTCCCCCCGCCTCGGCGCTCGCGACCACCACGGCCGCGTCCACGGCGCTCAGCGCCGCTTGGGCCTCATACAGGAAGACGTCGTAGCCCGGGGTGTCGAGCAGGTTGATCTTGTTCCTTCGGTACTCGAAGGAGGCCAGGGAGGCGGAGATGGTGAGATTGTGGCTCTTCTCCTCGGGCTCGAAGTCCAGCAGGGAGGAACCGTCGTCCACCTTCCCCATTCGGGTGGTCACCCCGGCGGTGAAGAGGAGAGCCTCTCCCAGGGTGGTCTTGCCGGCTCCGCCGTGGCCGATGAGGGCCACGTTGCGGATGTTGCCCACCTCGAACTTCCTCATGCCCGCTCCTTTCTTCCTTCGTGAAATGGTGTTCGCGAAGGGCCCGGGAGTGCCCTGCCTTCGGGCCCCGCTCGCGCTTCACGTCTGCCGATTCTCCTCCGCCGTGTTGCGCTCGTAAATGATCCGCAGCCCCTCCAGGGTCAGGAACTCGTCCACGTGGTGGATGCGGCGGGTCTCGCTGGCGATGACGGGGGCCAGCCCCCCGGTAGCGACCACCACGGGCGTGCCGCCCACCTCCTGGCTCAGTCTCTCGATCAGCCCGTCCACCAGGGACGCGTAGCCGAACCAGATGCCGGACTGCATGGAGTGGACCGTGTTGCGGCCGAGAACCCTTGCTGGCCGGACCAGCGCCACCTTCGGCAGCTTGCTCGTCCGGGTGAAGAGTGCTTCCATGCCGATGGCGAGGCCCGGGGCGATCATTCCGCCCATGTACCCGCCCTCGGCGCTCACGTAGTCGAAGGTGGTCGCGGTCCCGAAGTCGACGATGATGAGGGCGGTCTTGTACTTCTCGTAACCGGCCACCGCGTTCACGATGCGGTCGGCGCCGACCTCCCGCGGGTCTTCGTAGTGGATGGGCATGCCGGTGCGCACGCCGGGACCCACCACCAGGGGTTTGCGGTGGAGGTACTCCTGGGCCACCTCTTCGAAGGCGGGAGTCAGGGCCGGGACCACCGAGGAGACGGTGATCCCGTGGATGTCCGACACGTCCACCCCGGCAAGCTGGAGCAGACTGCGCAGGAGCACGCCCAACTCGTCCGGGGTCCGGTGGGCCTCGGAGGCGATGCGCCAGTGGCCGAGAAGCTCCTTGGCCCGGTACACACCCAGCACGGTGTGGGTGTTGCCCACGTCCACGACCAGCAGGAGAGAGCAGCGTCCGGTCACGGCACCCTCGTGGTGCATCGCTCCACGTCGCCGGCGAAGATCTCCACCTCCGGCCGGCCGCCCCCGGGGTCCACCCGCAAGGAGCCGGTGGTTCCGAGTCCCAGGGCCCTTCCCGCGAGCGTCCCTCCCGGGGTCTGGACCCGGATCGGTTCGCCCTCCAGCCGGAACCAGCGGTTCCAGCGGGGGAGGAGGCCGGCCAGCCCCGACGCCAGGAACTCGTCGTAGGCGGACTCGAAGGCCTCCAGGAAGGCGCACAGCACCTCGAACCTCCGGGGGGCCGGGGAGGCCCAGGCCGCCACTGTGGTGCACAGGTCTCGGACCTCGGCCGGGTACTGCCAGGGGTCGCCCTCGACGTTCACTCCCACCCCGAGGATCACGTGCTCGGTCCGTTGCCCCTCGGCCCGCATCTCCAAGAGGATGCCGGCGGCCTTGCGCCCCCCGAGGAGGACGTCGTTGGGCCACTTGAGCTCGAGTGCTTCGGCCGGCACCCATCGGGACAGGGCTTCCGCGAGGGCCACGGCCGC
>CAZYJP010000291.1:0-3617 GCA_964647795.1 uncultured Thermodesulfobacteriota bacterium | reverse complement strand
CGGATTTTCTTCCCCATGCGATTCGGTCGAAATGGCCTGCGGGTCGACGCCCATCTTGACAAGGATCTCCTTCACCCTTTTCGACGATTTATCGGCCACCGAGATCTACTCCCTTTCCCTCGACTGCGCTCTTCCGTCGGACCCCGTCCGGGCGCGGCGGTTCGAGTCCCTGGGAGCCCGGGTCCTGCCCCTCCCCCGGAGGGGGGAGTCGCTGGATCTGGGGGCGCTCCTGGCCGAGCTCTACGCCGGCGGCACGATGGAGGTGCTCGTGGAAGGGGGGGGAGAGACCGCGCGGTCGTTTCTCGACGCAGGACTGGTGGACCGGGTGCACCTCTTCCTGAGCCCGCGGCTCCTCGGCGGCCGGGATGCGGTCCCCATGGTAGGGGGCCGGAGCCCGGAGCGCATGGATCAGGCGCTGGCGCTGGAGAGCATGGAGGTGGAGCGGGTGGGGCCGGACCTCTACGTGACGGGCACCGTGGCCGGGAGGTGAGGGGTGTTCACGGGGATCGTACAGGACGTGGGAAGGGTGGAGAGGGTGCAGGCTCGGGGGCCCGGGTGCCGGCTCACTCTGGCGACGGCCCTGGACACCGCGACCTTCGATCTGGGGGAGTCCGTGGCCGTGGACGGCGTGTGCCTCACCGTGGCCGCCGCAGGGTCTGGCTTCTTCGAGGCGGACATCTCCCCGGAGACCCTCCGCCGCTCCACCCTGGGAGCCCTCCGCCCGGGTGCAGGGGTCAACCTGGAGCGGGCGCTTCGGCTCTCGGACCGTCTCGGTGGTCACTTCGTGCTCGGCCATGTGGACGCGGCCGGCCGTTGCGCCGGCAGTGCGCTCCAGGGAGAGTTTCGGGTGATCTCCTTCGAAGCGCCGCCCGAGCTCCTGCGTTACCTGGTGGAGAAGGGTTCGGTCGCGGTGGACGGCGTGTCCCTCACGGTGTCCGCCCTGGAACCCCGGGGATTTTCGGTGGCGGTGATCCCGAACACCCTGGAGAGGACCACCCTCCCGGGGCTTCGCGCGGGGGCCCGGGTGAACCTCGAGGCGGACGTCCTCGGCAAGTACGTGGAGAGGCTCCTGACAGGCGAGAGGCCCCAGGGCGGCGTGACCTGGGAGTCCTTGGCCCGTTCTGGTTTCATACGGTAGGATCGGAGCCGTGGCGCCGCACGGCGATGCCCAAGACCGGAAAGAAGGTCCATGCCCATACAGCGAATCGAGCAGGCCCTCCAGGATTTTCGGGAGGGCAGAATGGTCATCCTCGTCGACGACGAGGACAGGGAAAACGAGGGGGATCTCGCACTTGCGGCGGAGCGGGTCACCCCGGAGGCTATCAACTTCATGGCCCGGTACGGCCGGGGACTCATCTGCCTGGCCCTCACGGAGGAGCGCTGCGATCATCTGCGCCTTCCCCCCATGGTCTCGGACAACACCAGCGCGTACCAGACGGCCTTCACGGTGTCGATCGAGGCCCGTCGAGGAGTCTCCACGGGCATTTCCGCCGCAGATCGGGCCACCACCGTCCTCACGGCCATCGCGGACCAGACCGTGGCCGAAGACCTGGCACGGCCCGGCCACGTCTTTCCCCTGCGTGCCCGCAAGGGCGGCGTGCTCGTACGCACGGGCCAGACCGAGGGGTCAGTGGACCTGGCGCGGCTGGCGGGCCTCAAGCCCGCCGCGGTGATCTGCGAGATCATGAACGAGGACGGCACCATGGCCCGCCGGCCGGAGCTCGAGGCCTTCGCCCAGGAGCACGGGCTCCGCATCGTCACCATTGCCGACCTCATCGAGTACCGGATGCGCACCGAGGGCCTCGTGCACCGGGCCGCGGAGGCGAAGCTTCCCACCAGCTACGGGGGGGACTTCCGCGCCATCGTCTACCGAAACGACGTCGACGACTACCTCCACGTGGCGTTGGTGAAGGGCGATGTCGGCGGGGACGTGCCGGTTCTGGTGCGGGTCCACTCGGAGTGCCTCACCGGCGACATCTTCGGCAGCCTGAGGTGCGACTGCGGTGAGCAACTCCATCGGGCGATGGAGATCATCGAGGCGGAGGGCCGGGGAGTGATCCTCTACCTCCACCAGGAGGGGCGCGGGATCGGGATCGTGAACAAGATCAAGGCCTACGCCCTCCAGGACGAGGGGCGCGATACCGTGGAGGCCAACGAAGAGCTCGGGTTCCAGGCGGACCTGCGCGACTACGGCATCGGCGCCCAGATCCTGGTGGACTTGGGAGTGCGAAAGCTCCGCCTCATGACCAACAACCCCCGCAAGATCATCGGCATCGAGGGCTACGGCTTGGAAGTCATGGATCGCGTCTCCATCGAGATGAACCCGCGCCCGGAAAACGAGCGCTACCTCTCCGCCAAGCGCGAGAAGCTGGGGCACCTGCTGGATTCCGTGACGCGAAACACGTGACGCGCGAAGGGGGAGGCGCCGCACCGTCTTCCCTCACGCCCTTCACGTCTCACTGTTCACCTGCAAGGGGAGTCATCATGCCTGCATTCATCGAGGGGAAGCTCACCAGTCAGGGGCTCCGGTTCGCTTTCGTGGCCGGCCGGTTCAACAGCTTCGTCACCGACCGCCTGGTGGAGGGCGCCGTGGATGCAGTGGTGCGCACCGGCGGGGATCCGGAGGCGATCCGGATCTACAAGGTGCCGGGAGCCTTCGAGATCCCCCTCGTCGCCAAGAAGCTGGCGACTTCGGGCCGCTTCGATGCCGTGGTGTGCCTGGGGGCGGTCATCCGCGGGGCGACTCCCCACTTCGACTACGTCGCTTCCGAGGTCTCCAAGGGCATCGCCCAGGTCGCCCTGGAAACCGGGATTCCGGTGGCCTTCGGGGTCCTCACGACCGACACCTTGGAGCAGGCCATCGAGCGGGCCGGCTCCAAGGCGGGGAACAAGGGGTGGGAGGCGGCGATGGCCGCGGTGGAGACGGTGAACCTCTTGCGGGCGGAGGAATAGAACCGCATGGGGTCCCGCCACGCCGCCCGGCGCATGGCCGCCCAGGCCCTCTATGCCCTGGACATGAACGGGGACCTCACCCCCGCCGAGGCGGCCGAGAAGGTGTGGGAAGAGGCCGGCGAGGGCGAGGACCGCGACTTTCTCTGCGCCCTCGTGGAGGGGGTGTGGGCGCACCGGGCCGAGCTCGACGCGGCGATCGAGCGTTTCAGCCGGCACTGGAAGCTCTCCCGGATGGACCGGGTCGACCGCAGCATCCTGCGGTTGGGCTCCTACGAGCTCCTTCGCTGCCCCGACGTGCCTGCCCCGGTGATCCTCGACGAGGGCGTGGAACTGGCCAAGGAGCTCGGGACTCCGGATTCCCCCGGCTTCGTCAACGGCATCCTCGACCCCGTGGCGAGAAGCAGCCGCTCGGAGGAAGAGCTGGCGCGGCGGAGGGGGTGACGTGACCGCCCGCAGCTCTCCCCCGTTGACCGAGCTCCTCGGCGCCTTTTCCGAGCCTGCGGCCCTGATGACCGGAGACGGGGCCGTTTCCTGGGCAAACCCCGCTTTTCGCAGCCTGTTCGCGCCGGACCCGGCACCGGCAAGACTCGAGGACTGGGAGAGGGCCTCCCCGCCGGGTCCCTCGCCCCTCTGGGAGGAGCTGCGCCGGAGCATGGGCGCGGTGC
>CAZYJP010000290.1:0-3624 GCA_964647795.1 uncultured Thermodesulfobacteriota bacterium | reverse complement strand
CCGGGCGGCGACCCCCACGAGCCCCAGGGCCCGGGCGTCTTCCCGGCTCACCCGGCCCGTGCCGTCGAAGCGCGCGAGCACCGAGGGGGAGTCGAAGAGAAGATCCACCGATGCCCGGGCTTCGCCCTGGTGCAGGGCGATCCGGTCGGCGAGCGCCCGGGGATCGACGGCCTCGAGCCCGGCCAGCGCACCTCCGGCCCGCACGAGGCCCCGGCCGTGCCGATTCCCCGCGAGGGCCAGGAGGCAATTCAAGAAGTCCCCGCGGATGCGGCCGTTGTACTGGGCCGTCGGCAGGAACCCGACGTCGCCCCCCAGAGCCCCGAGGTCCCCCACGTGGTAGGCGATGCGCTCGAGCTCCAGTGCCACGGCCCGCACGATCTGGCCTGCCGGGGGGACCTCGATACCGCCCAGGGCCTCCAGGCACAGGGCGTGCGCCAGCGCCCCCCCGACCGCCGTGTCGCCGCTCACCGACTCCGCCACGGCCGCCCAGCGGGGGGAAGGGTCGCCCAGGAGGAACCCCAGGGCGCCCCGGTGCTGGTAGCCGAGGCGGATCTCCAGGTGGTACACGGTCTCGCCGTGGCACTGGAAGCGGAAGTGTCCGGGCTCGATGATCCCCGCATGGACGGGGCCCACGGCCACCTCGTGGACTTCCTCGCCCTCGAGCCGGTAGAACGAGGCGTCGCCGGGAGCGGGAACCTCCAGGTCGATCTTCCTCAGGGGCTTGAGCCACGGATGGCCGTCGGGCGCGATTCCCCAGCGCTCCCAGAGGCCCCGCTCCAGGGCGTGCGCCTGAGGGTGGCGGGCCGTGACACTCGGGTAGGCCGAGCCCGATTCCAGTCGGCAAAGATCGACCTCGCCGGCCCTGTCCCGGGCCACCGCGGCCACCGCCTCGGGGCGCTCGGCCCCGGGCCGGGGCACCCCGAAGAGGGCAACGAGACGGCCTCCCTCTGCCAGGCGGTCCGATAGGGCTTCCGCGAAGGCATCGGGGCCGAGCAGGGGGATGTCGCCGTAGGCGGCGCTCACCGGATTTCGGGCTGTCAGGAAGGACGCGGCCATTTCAGCCTCCGGTCACGGGTGAGGCGCGATCGGACCGACCCGTCGGATTCGGCGGATCGGTCCGGGTCGAGTCCCCCAACCCCAGAAACGCGGTCATCGACCGGATTCTTTCCGGGGCGCCGGGATGTCTCGCTCGACCTCGCGAAACGCGTGGAGGAGCACGTCCCGACCAGCGGGCTCGGCGAGAAGCTCCCGCAGGGTCGGGTCGCGGAGGCAAAACGCCAGGCGCGAGAGCAGGTGCAGGTGTGCCCGCACCGTGGGGCTCACCAGGGTGAAGAGAGTGTGGACGGGCTTGCCGTCCAGGGACCGGAAGTCCACGGGGTGCTCGAGGAAACACAGCGTCACCGCGGGGCGGGGCACGTGGAGCACGATGGGGTTTCGGGGGTGGGGAATCGCGATGCCGTCGCCCACGCCGGTGGAGCCCAGCTCCTCCCGGGCCAGGAGCACCTGGTAGAGGTACTCCCGGTCCACCTCGTCGGGCAGCCGCAGGTGGTCCACCACGGTCCGGAGCACCTCGGGGACGCCGGTCCCCTCGATCCGGTAGAAGATCCCGCCCCCCTCGAGAGCCTCGGCGAGGTCCGGCATGGGCTCGTCGTCGGCTTCCTGATAGATCTCTGGGGAGACCGGGATCTTCCGCGCTGTGGCCCACTCCAGGAGCTCCACCCGGTGGAAGCGGTACTGGTCGTTGACCCGGGTCAGGGGGATGTCTCCCTTGCGCGCCCACCGGTACACCGTCTTTTCCGACACGTTCAGCAGGCGCGCTGCATCGCGAACCGAGAGCTCCATGGCAGCCCCCTTCCTCCTGTGTGGACATCTTGGGACACCGGCCGGATGATGCTCCATCATGTCCCGTCTCTGTCAACCCAAAAAAACCCGCTCCTGCGGGAAACGGCCGGGTGAGGCGGCTCCCGTCGAGACGTGCCGCATCCATGCCGGCGTCCAGCAAACGCCCCACCACCGATGGGTGGCTGCCCGCCGGCCCGAGGGTTCACACGACTCCGGCCCCGCGCATTCTGCCGTCCCCCTTGTTGAAATCTTCTCCGGCTTCGGCCATTATCTACCGCTCCAGGTGGCCGGCGTCCGGCGGTCGCCTCCCGGCCCGTGCCAAACGGCGCGCCCCCAAGGGGGCTGGACAGTTGGTACAGCGCTTGCTTGCGGTTTCTGCGCCCGTGAACCTTTTCCGGAGGATATGAGATGAAGTACTGGGACGAAACGTTCGAGACCATGCCCCAGGAAGAGCTCAGCAAGTTCGAGGGGCAAAAGCTCCGGGAGACGGTTGGGTGGGTCTACGACCGAGTCCCCTTTTACAAACGCAAGCTTGCCGAAGCGGGGGTCAAGCCGGAGGACATCGGCTCACTGGAAGACCTCTCGCGGCTTCCCTTCACGGTGAAGACCGACCTCAGGGACAATTACCCCTTCGGCCTGTGCGCGGTTCCCATGACCGAGCTGGTGCGAATCCACGCGTCCTCGGGCACCACGGGAAAGCCCATCACGGGACCCTACACCGCTGCGGACCTGGACCAGTGGGCGGAGTGCATGGCCCGCCTGCTCTATGCCCAGGGGATCCGCGCCACCGACATCTGCCAGAACGCCTACGGGATGGGCCTGTTCACGGGAGGACTGGGTTTCTACCTGGGGGTCGAGAAGCTCGGGGCGTGCATGCTTCCCACGGGCTCGGGCATGACCGAGCGCCAGATCATGCTCATGAAGGACTTCGGGAGCACCGTTCTCCTCAGCACCCCCACCTACGCCCTGACGATCGCCGAAAAGGCGGAGCAGATGGGGGTGGATCTCCGCACCCTCTCCGTGCGGGTGGGTTCCTTCGGCGCCGAGCCGTGGACCGTGAAGATGCGCGAGGAGATCGAGGCGCGCATGGGCATCATCGCCCATGAGGCCTACGGCCTCACCGAGATGATGGGCCCGGGGGTCGGCTTCTCGTGCGAGGCGAGGCGGCTGCACCTCAACGAGGACCACGTGTACCCGGAGATCGTCGACCCGTCGACCCTGGAGCCCCTGCCCCTCGGCGAGAAGGGAGAGCTCGTCTTCACGGCCCTGCAGCGCCGGGCGATGCCGCTCCTGCGCTACCGCACCCGCGACATCACGAGCCTCCAGCGCCAGACCTGCGAGTGCGGCCGCACGCTGGTGACGATGGACAAGATCCTGGGCCGGTCCGACGACATGCTGATCATCTCCGGCGTGAACGTCTTCCCCAGCCAGGTGGAGTCGGTCATCATGGAGTTCGGGGAGCTCCAGCCCCAGTACCAGATCCGAGTCTCCAAGAAGGGCTACCTGGACGCCATCAAGGTGGAGGTCGAGGCCAAGCCCGAGGTGTACGGGCAGGGGAAGGAAGGCCTCCTCTCCCTGGGCAAGCGCATCTCCGCTCGAATTCACGGAGTCATCGGCATCAACGCCCCGGTGGAGGTCGTACCCCTCGGGAGCATCGCCCGCAGCGAAGGCAAGGCCAAGCGGGTGATCGACGAGCGCACTTAGCAGGCTGTTGAAAAAGCAGCCTGCGTGAGGGTTCGAAGGGGCCGTCCCCGAGAACCCGTAGCTGAAAAACCCAGGGAG
>CAZYJP010000289.1:0-3628 GCA_964647795.1 uncultured Thermodesulfobacteriota bacterium | reverse complement strand
GCCGTGCCCGTCCGGGAGCTGATCACGGGAAGCCGGCTGTGGTAGTTCACGAAGAAGAAGCCGAACTCGGTGTCGTTGAGCCCCGGCGCGAACCACCGCAAACCCAGGCCGTACTGGCCCTGGTCGTCGGCGTTGCGGGTGGAGCCCCGGGGCACCGCCTGGAAGACCTCTTCTGCGGGCTTGTCTCCTCCGTCGGGGTACGCGCCGAATCCCAGCAAGACCTTCTTGCCCCCGGCTCCCACGATGTCCGACGAGCTGAAGTAGGAGCCCACCGGGTCGATCTCCACCGGTTCCCAGTCGTAGAGGTACACGGCCTCGAGGTTGAGGCTCCGGCTGAGCCCCAGGGACCCCCAGACCATCCCCTCGGGCACCAGGGCCTCCTTGAGCTCGGAGCCCGGCTGGCGCAGCGCCGCCACGTTGACGGGGTTCAAGATGTTGATGCCGCTCTGGATGAAGGTGCTCTCCCCCCAGCTCACCACCTGCTCGCCCACCCGGAGCTGGAAGGGGCGGGTCCCCAGGTTCACCTTGCCCCAGACGTAGGCGTCGAGGAGGTCAATGTCCTTGCCCACGAGCTCCTTGGCGTCGTCCGAGAGGCTCGTGCGGTCCCGATCGCGCCGCATGTTCTCGTAATCATAGAAGGCCGTCCCCCGCACGAAGGCCCCCACGTCCCGGCCGCGAATCTCGAGCTCCGAGGTGATCCGGCCCAGGTTGCTCACGATCCCGCGGCCGTAGTTCAGGTTGCCGTCGTCGCCGTTGAGAGAGTACGCCTTGCCCCCGTTGGCGATCCCGATCAGGTCCGGGTCCCTCTTCTCGACCCGCCACATGATCCCGTAGGAGAGGGTGGTGTCGAGGCGGACCTGGAAATAGTCGCCGTCGTAGAGCTGGAAGGCCCCGGCGGCGGCGGGGAGAAGAAGGCAAGCAGAGGCGGCGAGCGCGGCCAGGCCCCGGAAGACCCGGGCTCGCCGGCAAGGGCGTGCGGTCTCGTGCACCGTGTTCTTCATGTGAGCTCCCCGTGGCATGAGAGGTTGTGTCAAGGCGCCAGGACCACGGACGGATCTGTGATCACGACCCGGCCGCCGTCGGTGGCGAGGAAGGCCGCGGCCGCCCCCTGCATGACCTGGGTGGCGGCAAGGCTCGCAGCGGGGCTCAGAATGGAGCTGTGGTCCCCGGCGGTGAACCCTACCCAGGCTCGGAGTGGGCTCGGGCTCAGCCCCTCGGCAGGTGTCGTCTGGCCCACCTGCGTGAGGCCCATGGCCCGGATCAGGGGCTCGGTGCCGGCCAGGACCGCGGGCACCGTGTTGGGAGCCAGCACGGGGTTGGTCGGGAGGACGTTGTTGGGAATCACCAGGTCTCCCAGGACCTTGTAGAAGAGCACCCCCCGGCCGGCGACCGTCTCCCCGGCGTAGTTGAGGGGGTCGGCGGAGTCCAAGGCGGCCTGGGCCACGGCGAAGAAACTCTCGTAGTCTGCCGTCCCCTTGATGAGACCGTTCGCCGCGAGGCCGGCGGCGAGCCTTGGCCCGAAGGCGGCCGACCCATCCAAGAGTTTGGCGATGCCGCCCCCAGACATGGCCAGAACGGCAGACCGCGCACCCGGTTCCAGGGCCAGAAAGGGGGTTCCCACCATTCCTCCCAGTGAATGGCCGAGGAAGTACACCTCCGAGGGGTCGAAATCGGGGCCGCCGCCGTCGTAGTCCGCGGACTCCAATGCCTTGATCAAGGCGAAGAGGTCGGCGACGCCCTGGCGAAAGTTGTCCCGGGTCGTCAGGAGGCTCGCCAGGTTGATGAAGTGGGTTCCCGAGCCGTCGGCGACGCCGTCGGGACCCGGTGCGCCCGTGTCGTTGTTGGTCAGGTCGAGGTAGAAGGTTCGTTCCAGCCCGGCCATCTCCAAGGGGTGGCCCGGCTGGAGGCCATGCAGCGGCAGGTCGATGGCCACTGTGGCAAAGCCGGCTAGCGCCAGCGTGTCGGCGATGCCCAGCACGGAGGCTCGACTGCTCGTGATCCCGTGCTGGAAGACCACCACCGGCCACTTGCCGTCGGCGGGTTTCGGGGACCGGGGTACCGTCAGGAGGAGCGGCATGGTCTGGTCTGCGGTCTTCTCCGGACCCACGGCGGCGTTGAGGCCGGTGAGGTGTTCCCCGAAGGTCGTCACCGAGGGGCGCCAGAAGCGGGTAAGCGGTGCCGTGGGGGCCTCTGGAGAGGGCACGCCGAGGTAGTACGGGGCGGTGAGCGTTCCCACGTAGACGAAGGCTGCGTCCGGGCCCGTCGGGACGAAAGTGCCGGTAGTGGCCGCGGGGCCAGGGGCGAAGGCGGCACTGCCCGCGGCAAGCTGCCGGACCCGGACCAGCACGTCGCCCACGGACTGCGTCGTGAGGGTCCAGCTCAGCACCACGGGCTCCGGGTCCATGCCGAAGGCGGCGAGCGCCGCCTCCTGGGCCTGGACCAGGCGGCGCACCGGTTCCAGGGCGCCCGCCGGTGTCCCGGTCAGGTCGTGGGGTACCGTCTTCGCCGTCAGGTAATTGTCGGCCGCCATGGCCGACCGGCCGTCGGTGCTCCGGATGCCGTCGGTCAGGGCCACCAGGTAGCTTGCCTTGGGCTTGAGGGGCCGCAGGGGCACGATGGCCAGGGTGCTGCCGGTGGGGTCCACCGACGAGGGGGTGGCCACGAACTCGACGCCGAAGACCAATTCGCGGGTGATGCCGGTCACCGCGCCGGCGATGCCGGTCAGGGTCACCTCGAAGACCCGCACCGTCGTAGGGGTGAGACTCGTCGGGTCGATGGCTGCGCTGAACGTGGTGCTGAAGGGCGCGACGGTGGAGAACCCGTCCAGGGCGTTGAGGGTCGCCTTGAGCGCAGCCGCCGGGTCACCGGCCGCGATGGGGATGTTCAGGGTCCCGTCCTGGGACCCGCTGAAGAGCAGGTTGTTGGCAGAGGGGACGATGCCTCGGGTGAGGTCGTAGTTGGCCGTGAATCCCCGCGCGGCCGGGTGCCCGCTCGAACCGGGGTCCTCCTCGAAGTCCCTGCTGGCTCCCGGGAGGGTGTCGGAGCCGCAGCCGAAGAGTAGGGCCGCGACCGGAAGCGCCAGTGCTGCCAAGAGGTTGATACGCCATGGCTTGCGTCTCATGAGTCCTCCTCTGCCGCTTTGCTGTAGGTTGAGCCGAGGTGCTGCGTTTGGATCGTCCCCTGAGTTGCGACCCTCGTACTGCCGAACAGCAGCCGGATTAGATGCGTGATCGGCGATGAAGATATGGGGAAGCCGCTGTTATGTCAATGGAATCAAAAACCGTTTTCCTGACAGTCTCCCAGAAAGAGCGCCGGGCTCTTCCCGTAATAGTATGTGGCGGGGGGGAAGGTGGACGATTCTGGGGAAGCAATAAGGAAGTATTCTAAATACGACAGGCCCGATACCTCCGGTGTCACGGCAGACCCCATGAGCCGGGCGAGCACGCCCACCCAACCACCCGCCCGCCTCTTCGTCCCTAGTACGCGAGCCGCTCGAGCTCCACCATTCTCGCCGCGATCTGCTCGCGGAGCGCCACGGTGTCGGCCGGGGTGCGGCGGAACAGCCGTCGCAGGGCGGCCATCATGGTGTTGAGGGTGTCCCCGGACTCCATCGCCGCCAGGGCCTCTC
>CAZYJP010000288.1:0-3645 GCA_964647795.1 uncultured Thermodesulfobacteriota bacterium | reverse complement strand
AGGGAGCCGGAGGCCGGCGCCGCCGTCGCGGCCGACCTTGAATGGCAGGACTTCTTCGTCGACGAGCAGCTCCGAACGCTCCTCGCCCAGGCCCTGGAGAACAACCGGGACCTCCGGGTCGCCGCCCTCCAGATCGAGCGCTCCCGGGCCCAGTACCAGATCCAGCGTTCCGAGCTCCTGCCCAGGGTGAACGCCACCGGTGCTGCCGCCGCCCAGCGGGTGCCGGCGGACTTCTCCCCCACGGGTGACTCCGTCATCTCCCGCCAGTACACGGTCGGGGCGGGCGTCGCGGGCTATGAGTTCGACCTTTTCGGCCGGGTCCGCAGCCTCAAGGACCGGGCCCTCGAAGAGTTCCTCGCCACCGAGCAGGCCCGGCGGAGCGTGCAGATCAGCCTGCTCTCCGAGGTCGCCGTGCGGTATCTGGCGCTCGGCGCGGACCTGGAGCGCCTGAGGCTCGCCCAGGACACGTTGACCGCACAGGAGACCTCCTACGGGCTCATCCGCCGGCGCCACGAGTTCGGCGTCTCGTCCGAGTTGGAACTCCGGCAGGCGCAGACGAGCGTGGAAGCGGCACGGGTCGACATCGCCCGGTTCGTCGCCCAGGTGGCCCGGGACCGAAACGCCCTCGAGCTCCTGGACGGGGCGGGGATGAGCCCCGAGCTCGTCCCGGCCGAGCTCGGCGCCGTCACCGTGCTCCAGGACCTCTCGCCGGGACTGCCCTCGGAGGTTCTTCAGCACCGCCCCGACATCGTGCAGGCCGAATACCAGCTCAAGGCCGCCAACGCCAACATCGGCGCCGCCCGCGCCGCGTTCTTTCCCCGGATCACGCTCACGACCTCCCTCGGGCTGGGCAGCGACGAGCTCTCCGGGCTCTTCGACGCAGGAGCCAGGACCTGGACCTTCCTGCCCCAGATCACCGTGCCCGTCTTCACCGGGGGAGCCAACCAGGCCAACCTCGCCGCGGCCGAGGTCGACCGGGAGCTCGCCGTCGCGCGGTACGAGAAGGCCATCCAGGATGCCTTCCGGGAGGTGGCTGACGCCCTGGCCGAGCGCGGCACGGTGGGTCAGCAGCTCACCGCCCAGGAGGCCCTGGTGGAGGCGGCTGCCGTCACCCATCGCCTGTCCGACGCCCGGTACCGAGGCGGGGTCGACAGCTACCTCGCCGTCCTCGACGCCCAGAGGGCACTCTACGCGGCTCAGCAGAACCTCATCACCGTGCGCCTGGCCCGCTTGGCGAACCGGGTTACTCTCTACCGGGTGCTCGGGGGAGGGGCGTGAGATGGCGAAGCGGTCGTCCACCGCCGGGACGGATCGCGCGGAGTACGCCGTGGTCTGCGGGAAGACCCAGGAGGGACTCCGGTCGTGGCGCGGACCCCCACGGATCGAACCCTGTTCGAGGAGCTCACGACCCCCAATCAGGTGGGGAGGTCCGTTCGCCTTCGGCAGGACCGCCGGACCGGCCGCGAGGTGGGCCTGAGTACAATGAATATCATTGACCTAACTGATCTTGACATAAAAAATATATGAACAAGATAATTATATATATGTACTAATATTCAAGACCAGGCCCCTCTTTTATTGATCCCGGGTTGCGGCCTTCCCTCCGGCGTCGAGGGGCCCCTCTCCGGGGCCCTGGGGCCCGCCCGAGACCCCCCACCCCGGCGCGGTTGCCCGAGGTGGCGCCCCGTGGGAGAATTGCTATACTGGCGGCTCGGCCCAAGGCCCGGGAGCCCGACCCGGCAGAGACGCGGGATGATGTTCTTGCAGATTCCAGGACTTCGACGGTTCCAGGGGGAGGTTCGGACGTGAGCGATCCACGGGAAACGGAACCCGGCCGGAGTGGCGGGGGGCGACGACTCGCTCGCTGGGTATCGTCCGCGGCGCTCCTGCTGGGGATGGGCCTGGCCCTCCTCGGGGGCTCGCGGGCGGCCGAGGACACCCCAGAGAAGCGGGTGGTCTACGTCGCCCCGGTGGAAGGGATCATCGACCTCGGGCTCGCGCCGTTCCTGAGCCGGGTCCTCGCAGAGGCCAGCGACCGGGGGGCCTCGGCTCTCGTCCTCGAGATCAACACCTTCGGCGGCCGGCTCGACGCCGCAGTGCTGATCCGCGACGCCCTCCTCGAGGCTCGAATCCCCACCGTCGCCTTCGTGAACCACCGGGCCATCTCGGCCGGCGCTCTCATCGCTCTCGCGGCTGAGAAGATCGTCATGGCCGGGGGCTCGACGATCGGCGCGGCGACCCCGGTGGCGGTAGGTGCCCCGGGCGCCGAGGCCCCGCCGGTGGCGGAAAAGACCGTCTCCTACGTGCGCAAGGAGTTTCGGGCCACTGCCGAGAGCCGTGGCAGGCCGCCGCTCATCGCCGAGGCGATGGTGGACTCCGACGTGGAGGTGCCCGATCTGATCGAGACGGGGAAGCTCCTGACCCTGACCACCGAGGAGGCCCTGGCCCACGGCGTGGCGGACTTCCAGGCCGACACCCTGGGGGCCCTCCTGGCCGAGTTGGAGCTCGCCGGTGCCGAGGTGCGCCGGCCCTCCCCCAACTGGGCGGAGAACCTGGTGCGCTTCCTGACCAATCCCGTGGTCAGCTCCCTCCTCATGAGCCTCGGGATCCTCGGAATCCTGCTGGAGATCCGCACTCCAGGGTTCGGGGTTCCGGGGGCGGTGGGCATTGCGAGCCTAGCCCTCTTCTTCTGGGGCCATTGGCTGGTGCAGCTCGCCGGATGGGAGGAACTGCTGCTTGCGGCCGCCGGCATCGTGCTCCTGGCGATCGAGGTGTTCATCCTGCCGGGCTTCGGAATCGCGGGTGTCATGGGGATCGCCGCCCTGGTGAGCGGATTGGGGCTAACGCTGGTAGGGGCTGGGGCAACGTGGGGTGCCGTGGTGGCAGCGGCCGGCCGGGTCGCCCTTTCTCTGCTCCTCTCCATCGGAGCTTCCCTCGTGTTGCTCCGGGTATTGCCCAAGCTCCCCCTCGGCCGCAGGCTGGTGCTCGACACCGAGCTCCCGGTCAAGTCCGGCTTTGGCTCGGCCCCCGAGGCCGACATTCAGTGGCTCGGCCGGCGAGGCGTAAGCCTGTCGCCCCTTCGGCCCGCGGGCATCGCCGAGATCGACGGGGAGAGGGTGGACGTGGTCTCCAAAGGAGACCTCATTGAGGCGGGCCAGCCCGTAGAAGTGGTCCGCGTTGAAGGCAACCGGGTCGTGGTGCGCAGGCTGCGGCCCCCGAACGAAGGGAGAGCGGGATGATCACCGTCGACACGGGAGCCTTTGGGGCGATCGGACTCTTGATCCTCGTGATCGTGGGTCTCGGGATGGTTCTGTACCTAATTCCTGTGCCGCTGTGGCTCGCGGCCTGGTCCTCGGGGGCCTACGTAGGGCTTTTCACCCTGATCGGGATGCGGTTCCGCCGAGTTCCGCCGTCGGTAGTGGTCACGGGAAGGATCAGCGCGGTCAAGGCGGGGCTCCAGATCTCGATCAACGAGCTCGAGGCACACTACCTGGCGGGGGGCAACGTCACCCGGGTGGTGAACGCCCTCATCTCGGCCGACAAGGCGAACATCGCCCTGCCCTTCAACCGGGCGGCCGCCATCGACCTGGCGGGCCGCGACGTGCTCGAGGCCGTGAAGATGTCGGTCATCCCCAAGGTGATCGA
>CAZYJP010000287.1:0-3663 GCA_964647795.1 uncultured Thermodesulfobacteriota bacterium | reverse complement strand
CGCCGGGCTTCACCCGTTTGCGCCAGCTTCGGCGGGTCGGTCGAGGCGGTACGGGACTGCGCTCCAAGGCTCCCCGGCCCCGCCCCAAAATCTGGTGGTGGATGTTGGGCAAGGGACCCGGTGGGCCACCGGGTCCCCGGACCCGGAGACGGCCACAGGGCCCCGGCGGGGCCCTGTGGCGAAGCAGCGTCGCTCCCCTCGGGGATCGGGTCAGATCAGGTACTTCACGGCCTCCCGGGCCAGGTCGACGATGCTGCCCGGGATCACGCCCAAGTACAGGACCCCGAGGCCCGCGAGCACGGTGGCCAGGGTCGCGGAGTGCCCGCCCCGCAGCTCTTCCACCACGGCCTTCTCGGGCGCCTCCCGGAAGTACATGGTCACGATCACGCGCAGGTAGTAATACACGCTCGCCGCCGAGTTCAGCACCCCCAGGATCGTGAGCCAGTAGTACCCCTCGTTCACCGCGGCCTTGAAGATCAGGAACTTTCCGATGAAGCCGGCGGTCGGGGGGATCCCCGCCATGGAGAACATGAACACCGTCATGGCCAGACCCAGGAGGGGGAACTTGAAGCCCAGCCCGGCGTAAGCGTCGAGCTCGGTGTTCTCCTGGCCGAACTTGCCCACCATGATCACGCAGGCGAAGGCCCCCACGTTCATGAAGGCGTAGGCCAGGAGGTAGAAGAGCATCGCCGAGCTAGCCTCCGAGGTTCCCACCACGAGCCCCACCAAGAGGTACCCGGCGTGGGCAATGGAGGAGTAGGCCAGCATCCGCTTCACGTCGGTCTGCGCGATCGCGGCAAGGTTGCCCAGGGTCATGGTCAGGAGGGCGAGGACCCAGAGCGCGCCGGACCACTCCCCGTGGAGGGCGGGGAACGCCGTAACGAAGACCCGGACGAACGCGCTGAAGGCGGCGGCCTTCACCCCGGTCGCCATGAAGGCGGTCACCGCGGTGGGTGCCCCCTGGTATACGTCGGGCGTCCAGGCGTGGAACGGCACCGCCGCCACCTTGAAGGCGAAGCCCACCATGATCAGGCCCACGCCGATCAGCGCCATGGGCGAGGCCGTGAGCCCACGCACCTCGGCGAAGTGCCGCATCACGTCATGGAGCTGGGTCGTGCCGCAGGCGCCGTAGATCAGGGCGATCCCGTAGAGGAGGAAGGCCGAGGCGAAGCCCCCCAGGAGGAAGTACTTGAAGCTCGCCTCCCCGCCCCGCTCGGTGCGCAGGTAGCCCGCCAGGGCGTAAATGGCCAGGCTCATGGTCTCGATCCCCATGAAGATCACCAGCAGGTGGGTGCCCCCGGCCATGAGCATCATGCCCACCATCGCCAGGAGAACCAGCGCGTAGTACTCCCCGTGGTCCATCCGCTCGGAGCGGAGGTAACTCTCGGAGAGCAGCAGGGTCAGGGCCCCCACCACGTAGATCACGAAGTAGAAGAACGCGGCGAAGCCGTCGGCCGCGAGCATCCGGGAGAACCCGAGGCGCTGGGGCCCGAAGAGGGCCGGCGTCAGGAGGGCCGCCACGACGATCCCGGCGATGCCCAGGTACGCCAGGTACGCCTTTCGCCCTCCCGGACTGAAGGCTTCCGCCAGCAGGACCAGGAGCGCGGTCGCCGCGATCGCCATGTGGGGGGCGAGCGCCCCGAGGTCAGACATCTGGAAGTCCATACGAATGCCTCCCTCTCCTCACTTGGCCACGGACTGATTCGGTTCCCGCCCCAGGATCAGGGCCACGGCGTCCTGGTGCTCCAACTCCTCGCACGCCACCCGCCGGGACTCCACGCGTTCCAACCACAGCTGCACCGAGGCGTCCATGGGACGCAGGAACACCCCGGGAGTGATCCCCATCCAGAAGGCCAGGACGACCATGGGAACGAGGTATCCCCACTCCAGCCCGCTCAGGTCGGCGAGCCCCTTGTTCTTCTCGTTCTCCAGCGGCCCGAAGAAGACCCGCTTCACCATCCAGAGCATGTACCCGGCCGCGAGGATCACCCCGGAGGCCGCGAGCACGGCCGCCGTCTTGGAGGCGATGAAGGCCCCGACCATGATGAGGAACTCGCCCACGAACCCGTTGAGGCCCGGGAGCCCGATGGAGCTCATGGTGATCACCAGGAAGATCAGCGCGTACCAGGGCATCTGCTTGGCCAGCCCGCCGAACTGGGAGATGTCGCGGGTGTGGCGCCGGTCGTAGATGACGCCCACCAAGAGGAAGAGGGCCCCCGTGGAGATGCCGTGGTTGAGGCTCTGGTAGATGCCCCCCTCCACGCCCTGGATGTTGAAGGCGAACAGTCCCAGCATGACGAACCCGAGGTGGGATACCGAGCTGTACGCGACGAGCTTCTTCACGTCGGTCTGGACCATGGCCACCAAGGCACCGTAGATGATCCCGATCACAGCCAGGACCATCATGAACGGGGCGAACGCCTGCGCGGCGTTGGGGAACAGCGGGATCGCGAACCGCAGGAAACCGTAGGTCCCCATCTTCAGGAGCACCCCTGCCAGGATCACCGACCCGGCCGTGGGGGCCTGGGTGTGGGCGTCGGGAAGCCACGTGTGGAGCGGGAACATCGGCACCTTGATCGCGAACGCCAGCGCGAACGCGGCGAAGAGCCAGAACTGCACGTTGGGCGCGATGGGGAGGTCGTAGAGGCGCAGCACATCGAAGGTCGCGCCGTAGCCCGCCTTGATATTGAGGAAGTACAGGGACAGGATCGCGACCAGCATGAGGAGCGAGCCGACCATCGGGTACAGGAAGAACTTGATCGCCGCGTAGATCCTCTCCACGCCTCCCCACACCCCGATGAGGAAGTACATGGGGATCAGCATGGCTTCCCAGAAGATGTAGAAGAGGAAGAGGTCCAGGGCCACGAGCGCCCCGAGCATCCCGGTCTCCAGAAGGAGGAAGAAGAACATGTATTCCCGGACCTGCTTCCCGATGCCCCAGGAGGCGAGGATGCAGATGACCGAGAGGAAGGTTGTGAGGAGCACGAGGAACAGGCTGATGCCGTCGATCCCGATGAGGTACTGAATCCCCAGGCTCTCGATCCAGGGGGCGCGCTCCAGGAACTGCATGCCCCCCTCGCCGGCGTCGAAACCGAACCAGAGGGGAAGGCTCAGGGCGAACGCCGCCAGGGTGACGAAGAGGGTCCACCCGCGGATCAGGCCCAGGCCCTGCCGGGGGAAGAACAGCAGGACCACCGCCCCCGCCAGGGGGAGGAAGGTGATCAGGGTCAGGATCGGAAGCTCACCCATGGGTCTCTCTCCTCTTACCCTAGAACGCGGCCATGAGCGCGTAGTAGGCGACCAGGACGACCGCTCCGAAGAGAATCGTCAGCGCGTAGCTCTGCACCCGGCCCGTCTGGAGCCGGCGCAGGCCACCCCCCACGGTCCGCACCAGGTAGCCGGTGCCGTTGACGATCCCGTCGATCACCACCACATCCCAGAAAGCCCACAGGAAGGTCGCCAGGGAGAGGCAGGTGTCCACGAAGACGGCCTGGTAGATCTCGTCCACGTAGTACTTGTTCAGCAGCAGGTCGTAGAGCGCCCGGAACCTGGCGGCGATGGCCTTGGGGAGCTCGGGCCGGAGGAGATAGAGGAAGTAGGCGGCCAGGATCCCGACGAGCGCGTAGGACACGCTCAGGAACATGAGCACGTACTCCACCGGAT
>CAZYJP010000286.1:2648-3679 GCA_964647795.1 uncultured Thermodesulfobacteriota bacterium | reverse complement strand
GTCCTGCTGCTGACTCCCCTGCCCGGCATCCCCTGGCTGATCGACTATTACCAGGGCGAGGATGCAAAATCCGCGGATTGGCGCGCGCTGGCGACCTATCTCGACCAGGTGTTCCGCCGCCGCCGGTTCTTCGCCGGGGCTTCCCGCCTTCAGGAGCCGGGAAGCCCCGGCGGCGGTCCTTCGCCCCAGGGACCGGAAGAAGGTTCGCCGATCGAAGGACCGCTCTCGAAACGAGAGCTCGTCCCTGCTCCGCACCAGCCAGAGCTCGCCGCCCGGGCGAAGACCCGCGACCTGGGCGACCCGAGCCTCCAGGATCTCCTCGATCCGGCCTCGGGGGCAACCGGCGCAGCGGGTCGCGTTCAACTGCAGCCCTTGGGGCAGGAGGACCGAGAGCGCTGTCAGGTCCTCCGGGGTCAGAAGGCCCAGGCAGGGCAGTCGCTCGTGGGCATCCACTCCTTCTCGCCCCGTGCACCCCAGGACCGGCTGAGCCAGGGACGCGAGCCCGTCGGCGAGCACCCGCACGTGGGGCGCCGGACCGGAAAGACCGTCCACCGGGCACGCGGAAACGCACAGTCCGCAGCCGGTGCAGGAGCTCCGGTCTACGTCCGGCGCGCTTTCCCCGGACACCAGCGCCCCTTCGGGACAGGCGTCCGAGCACCGGGAGCAGGCAAAGGAGCGGCACCGGAAGCGGAGGCACCGGGCCGGGTCGACCTCAGGGAGGAACATGGGTCCCCGCCCGCCGCAACTCTCTTGCCGCATCCCGACGGGCTACGCCGGCGAGTATCGGCAGTTCTCGAAGGAAGGCCGCAAGGCAGCGGGCCAGGTCTCTGTAAAAAGGGCTTCCGGTCACCCCTTCGATCCGATTGCAGAGCTCGGGCGCCCATCGCAGGAAGTGGTCTCCCAGGAAGGAGACTTCTTTGGCACGCGGACCGGACGCATCTTCCGAAGCGCCTATTCGGCCGGAGGCTGCCTCCTGGGAGGCCAGGTAGCCCAGGAATTCGAGCTCCACGGCAATGTGGTCAGGAAGCTCG
>CAZYJP010000286.1:0-2638 GCA_964647795.1 uncultured Thermodesulfobacteriota bacterium | reverse complement strand
GATGCCGTACCCGTGCGTGAAGACGAGCTGCTCATTGGTCCAGGTGCGCGCGGCATCGGGCAGGCGCACGCGGAGGCCGGCCTGGCGCTGTCCGATCAGATCCGGGATCTTGAGCAGGATATCGTAGGTCTCGCGGTCGACCTCCAGCCCGCTCTCTCGATAGAACCCCTGCACCGCGACCGTGGACGACCCCATGACGGTCCTCTGGTCTTCGAGGTACACGGAGGCATACGGCGGCGCCGGGATCTCGAAGGGCCCCAGAAACAGCCTTGCGTACTCCGCCAGGAGACACTTCTGCTCCGTCTCGCGGAGCGCGAAGGCCATCGCTTCTGCCAGGGAGGCCGCCTCAGGGGACGTGCGCCGAAGAGCGCGAGCCAGATTGCCAGAGACCTGCTCCTCCAGGAAGAGGTCCCTGTCCGGCTCGCAGAAACAGGACGCGAGGAGGCGATAGGCGTCAGCCCTCTTCTCCGCGTCTCGAACCGATCCTTCTTCACTCACGTTTTCCTCGTCCATGTTGTGTCCTTGCAGGCACTCTGTGCCCGGCCAAGACCCGCGGAGCAGCGAGTTGGAGCAGAAGGGGCGGGTCTCGGACCCGCCCCCATCGGCGGCTGGCCGCCAGTCGGTGTCCGCCTATGCCTGGCGCTTGGAGTAGCTGCGGACGTAATAGACGTTGGGGTGGGTGCCCTGCTCGCCGTCGGCCAGGAACTCTCCCTTGTTGTTCTTCAGCCGGCGTCCCTTGTGCGCCTTCAGGAACCGGCTCGGTTCGCTGTCGGGGTCCGAGAGGTCCCCGAAGACCCGCGCCTGGGAGGGGCAGACAACCACGCACCAGGGCATGTCGCCGTTGGCCACCCGGTGCTCGCAGAAGATGCACTTCTCGGACACCCCCACCCGACGGGCGCTGCCGTAGTGGGGGTGCTTGTACAGGGTGCGGTGGGGGGGCATCTGCTCCGCCCGCCGCACCACCTCCGCCCCGGTGGACGTGCCGTTCTCGATGAGCGCCGTCGTGCTCCGGTACAGGCCATACTGATCCTTCTCGGCCTCGTTGAAGCTGATGACGCTGTACTGGACCTTCTCCTCCCCCGCGTCCATGGCGCTGTAGGGGCACTCCTCCTGACAGGCCTGGCACCCGATGCACCGGTCGTCGTCGTGCATGGTGATGCCGGTCTCGGTCTTGAACATGGCCTTCGGGGTCACGGGGCACGCCTCCACGCAGGGGGCGTCGGTGCAGTGGTTGCAGAGGACCGGCAAGGACTGAAACGTGGTGTTGGGGAACCGGCCCTGGCTGCTCACGTGGAAGTCCGCCCAGTTGAAGGTCTGGCCGTTGGCCCGGTCCGGGGTGTTGTTCTCGGTCTTGCACGCGATGCCGCAGGCGCCGCAGCCTGTGCATCGCTGCAGGTCGATGATCATACCGTACTGTGCCATCTATCGTCTCCTTCTCGGACGAGTTGGACGGGGAGGATCGGGCGGGCCCCTCAGGCCTTTTCGATCCGGACGCCGGTGAAGCCGCCGTTGCGCGCGTTGGAACCACTGAGCCGGTCGATGTCGTGGGGCATGAGCTCGTTGAAGTTCCCGCCCCGGGCCGCGGCCTTTCGGTAATCCGCAGCGGCGGTCCTGCCGTAGGCCCAGTGGCCCTGGCCATAGCACTTCACCACGGTTCCCGGACGCACGCCTTCCCACAGGCGGGCGCGAACGGTCAGGCTCTGGATCACTGAAGTCACCTTGACGGCGTCCCCGTCGGTGATGCCGAGCCTGGCCGCGTCGGCCGGGTTGATCTGGACCACGTCGTCGCCGCTGACATCGCCCGGGTCACACTTCTTGAAGGTGTGATACCAAGAGAGGTTGGCCGAGCGTCCCTCCCGATTGAGGCGCGACTTGTAGTCGACCAGGGTGAACGGGTACTCGCTCTCGCTACCCCAGCGCTTCGGCGGCTCGTAGTGCGGCACGAAGGCCAACTCGCCCCGGGCGGTGTAGTTGCAGACCTCAAGAATGTCGTCCACGGTGGTCTTGTGTTTTTCCGCATGCTCGGTGAGGGCCTTTTTCAAAGCCTCGCTGTAGAGCTCGAACTTCTTCGTCTCGGTGGGGAAGTTGCCCCACTTCTTGCGGAAGGCGAACGGCTCGGAGTTGTAGACGCCCTTCTCGACGAACTCGGCCCAACCGGTGAGCTTGTCGCCCTTGGGGGGCTTCTCCGGATCGGGCGCCCACACGGCCTTGCTCCGGAGCTTGGTGGCATACAGGGCGAATTCCTCGGCGGTGGTCGGGTTGGCTCCCGTCTCGGGGTCCTTGAACTCGTTGTGGAGCCAGTCATAGAGGTTCGGGAAACCCTTGGCCTTGAGCTTCTCGGCCAGAAGCCAAACCACCTCGGTCTCGGGGTCCTTGACGTCCCACATCCGCTCGACCACGGGCTGATGGATGGACAGGTGGGCATACCCGTTGGCCTTGTTGCGAGAGATCGACCACTGCTCCGAGTGATGAAGCGACGAGGGCAGCACGATGTCGGCAAACTGGGTCATCTCTGAGGGCATGGGGACGATGTGCACGAAGAAGGGCACCTTCGCCATCGCTTCGTCCCACCGGCCGGCTCCCGTGGCGGAGAAGTTGAAGTTGTTGAAGTACCCGATGTGGACCTTGATGTCGTAAG
>CAZYJP010000285.1:0-3679 GCA_964647795.1 uncultured Thermodesulfobacteriota bacterium | reverse complement strand
CTCGGCTCCCGGCGCCCGCACCGGCCCGCCTGCGACGGACCCCACGGCGATGCGGGCGGCCCGGCACACGGAGCCGTCCTCCAGGTCGACGACGACCGCCACCGTGAGTCCGGCGAACTCGATCCCCTGCCGACGGCTGTGCTTCCGAAAGGCCTGGCGGCGGCGTCCGGAGGCGCTCGGTACCGAGACCTCGGCCACGATCTCTCCCTTCCCCAGGGCGAGGGGCCGAAGGGGGTCTCCGGTGTAGAGCTCCTCCAGGGGGAGGGATCGCCGGGACCCAGGGCCCACCACGTCCAACTCTGCCCCCAGGGCGACGAGGGCCGGGGCCGTGTCGGCGGCGAAGACGGCCCAGCACCGCGTTCCCTTGGGCGCGAAATAGCAGACCCCGCCGCCTCGCTTGAGGCACGGCTCCCCGAACTGGAAGGAGTGGCTCTGGTTGTAGTAGAGGCATCGGGTCTCGAGGCAGAGGTTGCCGCCGAGGGTCCCCATGTGCCGGAGCTGATTCGACCCCACGGAATGCGCCGCTTCGGCCAGGACCGGGGCGTGGGCCCGGACCTCGAGGGATCGGACCAGGGTCGCCAGCCGGGTCTGGGCGTCGAGGCGAAGCTCGCCTTTCGCGCCCAACCGCGGGGCATGGATGGGAATCCCCCCGAGGCTCACCAGGAGCTCGGGGCTCGCCAGGCCGTACTTGAGGCGCGGGACGAGATCGGTGCCGCCCGCGGTCAGACAGGCCCCCGATCCCCGCTTCGCCAACAGGACAGCCGCTTCCTCCAAGGACCTCGGTCGGGCATACTCCAAGCGAGGCAAGTGCATCGCGCACCCTCTTGACGCGCCGGGATCGCCGGCGCTTCCGGAACAGGTGGGGGGTTCCGGGGCCCCTGACGCGGGGCCCCGGCAGCAGGGACACTACTGCTTCATCTTGGCCGGCGACCAGTCCTGGTCCACTGCCGGAATCGAGTCGAGGACCGTGTTCTGGTACCTGCCCCCGACCTTGTCCACCTGCCGGATGTGCACCGGCAGGATCACGTTCTGGTTCCCGTCGAAGGCGAACGGGCCCCGCGGTGCGTTGAACTGCACCTTCCGCAGGGCTGCCAGGAAGGCGTCGGTGTTCTCGATGTCGCCCTTCACCGCCTCGAGGGCTGTGGCGATCACCTTGGCCCCGACGTACCCCTGCTCGGAAAAGATCCCAGGCTTCACCTTGTATTTCGCCTCGTAGGCCTTCACGAACGCCTTGTTTTCCGGGTTCTCCAGGGTGTCCGCGTAGTGGTGGTAGCTCTTCACGCCGACGGCCGCGTCTTTCATGGAGGGCAGCACCGCGTCGTCCACGGTGTCCCCGATCACGAAGAAGGGAACCGTGTTCTTGAGGCCGTACTCCTCGTACTGGGTGACGAGGCGGATGGAGCCGCTGCCGGAGAAGAACGCCCAGACACCGTCGATGTCTCTCGCCCGATTTGCGATCTTGGTGAGGTACGGCGCGAAGTCGTTCGTGGCCAGGGGCGGGTAGATCTCCTCGACCACTGTTCCCCCCGCCTCCTTGAAGTACTTCATGAACCCGTTGGCTTTATCGTGGCCAGCCGAGTAGTCGGGTGCGATGACGACCATCCGCCTCATCCCGAGCTTGTGGTAGGCGTACCAGCCGCCCGCAAGGTCCTGCTGCCCGTTGGCGAAGGAGACCCGAAATATGTAAGGGCTCTTCAGCTTTCCCGTCAGATCGGGAGCTCCGGCGTTGGTGATTACCAGGGGAATCTTTCGCTCGACGACGATGTCCCGGATGGAGATGGCCACACCGCTGTGGACGATTCCGGCCAGGAGATGCACCTTGTCGTTGTCGAGGAGCTTCCGGGCCTTGGTGGGTCCGAGGTCAGGCTTGCCTTCGGTATCCTCCGTGACGACCGTGATTTGCCGTCCGGCGGCCTGATACCCGATCTCGTCCAGGTACAGCTTGAACCCCCGGTCCATGTCCTCGCCGAGTTGGGTGTACACGCCTACGAAAGGAGCCATGAAGCCGATTCGGATGGGCTCAGCCGCGAAAGCAAGCCCTGTGCTGAGAAACACGAGCCAGAAGCCGGCAAGCTTGGCCGTAAGGTGACGAGAGGTCGGTCTGTTCATGGGGGGTTCCTTCTTTGCGGAGGGTTCCTCGGGGGGAAGGGGTCGGGTCAGCGAAGCGCCGCGCGTGGGCCGGATCAGCCCGGGCGGTATCCCATGGCCTCGGAAATGTCGCGAGCGCACGCCCGGACCCGGTCGACCACCTCGGCGACGCGCGCGTTGGATTTTTCTGCCAGGGGGGACGCCGCTCCCACCGCTGCGGCGATCTTGCGCTGCGCATCCCATACGGGTGCAGCGACTCCCCACACCCCCTCGATGGCCTCGTTGGCCTCGACCACGTACCCCTCGCGGCGTACCTCTTCCAGGCGATGGCGAAAGGCCTCCGGGTCCGTGAGGGAGTGACGGGTGTACGCCTCGAGGGGAAAATGGTGCAGCAGGCGTTCCGCCTCCGACTTCTCCAGAAAGGCCATGAGGACCATGCCGAGCATGCCGTAGTGGGGTTTGCGGCGACGTCCCACGTCGGAGACGATTCGGATCGGCCCCTGGCTCTCCCGCTTGTCGAGGTAGACCAGTTGATCGTCGACCAGGGTTCCGAACAAGACGGTGACCCTTATCTCGGCCTGGAGGCGGTCCAGGTTCGGCCGCGCAGCCCTGCTCAAACCCAGGGAGGAGAGAACGAGCCCGCCCAGTTCCAAGAACTTCGAACCCAGTCGGTAGGTCCCCCGGGCCGGTTCCAGGAACACGTAGCCGTGGCTCTCGAGGGTGGACAGGATCCGGAACACCGTGGGCTTGGAGAGCGCCGTCTTCTCGGTGAGGCGGTTGAGGGACATCTCCCGCTCATCGAACGAAAAGGCATTGAGAACGGCGATGGCCCGTTCGATGGCCCGAACGTTGTAGCGGGTGTCCACGCCCCGCCGCGGGGGGCGTGGTTCAGATCTCTTCGCCATGAGGTTTCATTCGATGAAATGTGATACCGCACAATGAGATATACTCGGGTCCTGGGGCGGTGTCAACGGTTTCAAACGCAATTTCCAAATAAGAAACAGTGGACGCGCCCCACCCGGTAGGGCAACCCGTCGGCCAAGGAACACCAAGAAAGGCGCGCTCCAACCATCGAAGGGGGCGGGAAAAGGAAACGGGGTCTCGGAACGCTGCGGGTGGGCCGGGCCGAGATTCTTCCGTGGAGGACCGTTCCCCGGCTCCGGGACGACCGCGCCTGCCGCCCGGAAGCGGACACGGTGCGCCGAAAAAACGGCCAGCTGGGCGGATGCATCCCCGGAAAGACACGAAAAGGGGGGTCGGCCCAACCGCCCAACCTCTAGATTTCTCCCTTGATCCGTGGGGAAATCGGACCTCCGGCCGGCGGATCCGAAGTCAGTCCGGTCCACCGTCCGGGGGACCGCCGAGCGTGCCAGGAGGCCCGCGTGCCTGACCGAAACACCCACTGACGTCTGGCGCATCCTCGAAACGGCCGGGTGGGCCCGAGCCCGTGGGCGGACGGCCGTTCGAGCCTACCTTGGGGAGCCCCGCAGGCCGTTCTTCAACGGCCTGCCCCTGCTGGAAAGGCCCGGCCCGAAGCC
The DNA here is from genome assembly GCA_964647795.1 of uncultured Thermodesulfobacteriota bacterium. Classification (GTDB taxonomy): domain Bacteria; phylum Desulfobacterota; class Deferrisomatia; order Deferrisomatales; family JACRMM01; genus JBFLZB01. Next base: position 53 of record CAZYJP010000285.1, on the reverse strand, counting down.
CGGTCGGTGTGCACGTCCACCAGGAGCGCTCCGTCCCGGCCGTCCCGATCGAC
>CAZYJP010000284.1:0-3693 GCA_964647795.1 uncultured Thermodesulfobacteriota bacterium | reverse complement strand
GTACCGGAGGCCCGCCGCCGCGGCCTCGGGGGTCCGGCGCGCCCACACGAGGCATGCCGAGGCGACCGCCATCACCTCCCAGCCCAGGAAGAGGGTCAGGTAATCGCCCGAGAACGCGACCACGAGCGCGCCCCCCGCGTAGAGGAGTGCCGAAGTCTGCTGTCCCAGGTCCCGGACGTGAAGGGAGTACACTCCCCCCAATACCGCGATGAGAGCGAAGATCAGGCCGAAAACCCGACGCAGCCCGTCGGACTGGCAGAGCACCAGCTCCTGACCGAGGTAGGGGATCTCGAGGTGCACACCCTCGGTGAGCCCCCACACTCTCAGGAGGGCCAGCAGCGGGAAGAGCACCGTGGCCGGTCCCCGCAGGCGCTGGGGCAGCAGGGGCAGCAGGGCCGCTCCGAGCCAGAGGAGCAACCCCGGGGGCAGGGTCTCAACGATCACGGTAGTACCCCTCGCCCCGCTGGAGGGCGTGCTTGCCGAGCCACTTGGCTCCGAAGATCAAGAGCGCGCACCCGGCAAATCCTCCGACGGCGTACGAGCCGGGGACGTAATCCCACCAGTGGGCCTCCTCGCCGTGGGGAGAGAGCGCCTGGAGGACGACCGAGGCCGCCGCCAGGATGCCGAGGGCGATCCCTTGCCAGCGCTTCATCGAGGAGCCCTCATGTCACATCCCCGCCAGGCCCGGCCCGTCCAGGGCGGTGAGCACGCTCGCCGTCACGGAGGAGGCCAGCTGGAAGAACCCGAAGAAGAGGTTCGGGTGAAGCCCGAAGAGGAGCGAGAGGAGGGCCACGAGGCAGATCGGGACCACCATGATGGACGGGGCCTCCCCCTGCAGGTGGTCTTGCCCATGCCCGTTCCCCGCGCTCTTGCCGTGTCCCTCCCCGTGCTGCTCTCCCTGGCCCTGGGGAGCAGGGGTGCGGAAGAAGGCCCGGTGGACGATCGGGAAGAAGTAGGCGGCGTTGAGGAGCCCGCTCAGGAGGAAGACGCCGAGGACCGCGATCCGGCCCGCTTCGAGGGACCCCAGGCAGAGGAGCCACTTGGACGCGAACCCGTTCACGGGCGGCACGCCGGCGAGCCCCAGGGCTCCGACCGTGAACGCCCCCATGGTCCAGGGCATCGTCCGGCCGATCCCGTCGAGCTCGGAGATCTCGGTCTTGTGGAGGTTCACGTAGATCGCCCCGGCGCAAAAGAAGAGGGTGATCTTCATCGTGGCGTGGTTGGCGAGGTGCAGGAGGCCCCCCGTGAACCCGTCGGGCGAGAGCAGCGCCACACCCAGGACGATGTACGACAGGTGCCCGACCGTGGAGTAGGCGAGCCGTCGCTTCAAGTTGTCCTGCCGCAGCGCGATGAAAGACGCCAGGAGGATCGTGGCCGCGGCAAAGGCGGCGAGTGCGACGTCGAGCCCGTGCCGGGCCATGACCTCGGGGCCGAACACGAACCCCACCACCCGCACCACCCCGAACACCCCCGACTTCACCACCGCAACGGCGTGCAGGAGCGCGCTCACCGGCGTGGGCGCCACCATGGCGGCCGGCAGCCAGCTGTGGAGAGGCATGATGCCGGCCTTCACGCCGACCCCCACCAGAAAGAGCACGAAGAGCGCCCGGATCTCGCCCGGGCCCAGGCCGGCGCCGTCCAGGATGCCGCCGGCGCGAAAGTCGAGGGTCCCGGTGGCCTGGTAGGTCCAGCCGATGGCCGCCAGGAGCAGCACCCCTGCCGTCAGGGCGTAGGTCAGGTACTTGCGGCCCCCGGCGATTGCCTCCGGCGTCTCCTTGTGGATCACCAGGGGGTAGGTAGCGATGGAGAGGATCTCGTAGAAGATGAGGAAGGTCAGGAGGTTTGCCGAGAGCGCCACCCCGATCGTGGCCCCCAGGCACACCGCGAAGCTGGCGAAGTACCGAGTCTGGTTTTCCTCCCCCGCCGAGCGCACGTACCCGATGGAGTAGAAGCTCGTGAGGATCCAGAGCCCCGAGGCGATCACCGCGAAGAAGATCCCGAGCGGGTCTGCCCGCAGCATCAGGGAAATCCCGGGGGAGATCTCGAGGATCGTGCACTCTGCCACCCGTCCGGCCAGGGCCCCGGGCAGGAGGGTGAGCACCAGGGCGAACTTCCCGAAGGCGGCCAGGAGCGTCCAGAGCTCCCGCAGGTTCTCCCTGTGCCCCGAGAGGAGGATCAGGGGCACCGCCGCGAAGGAGGTCAGAACGGCCCAGAGCGGCACCCAGGTCTGGTAGACGGCGGGCGTCATCCTTCGACTCTCCCGCTCACAGCCCAGCTGGGAGCATGGGGCGGATCAGGTGGGTCACGATCCACGCGTTCAAGATTCCCAGGACCAGAAGGCTCCCGGCCAGGACCAGGGTGGTGACCAGCATCGAGCCTTCGACCTCCCGCAGGGACGCAGACCCGGCGTAGGGGTCGCCCTCCGCCGGGCCGGGAGCCGCGAGCGCGGATTCCGTCGCCGGAAGCAGGTACACCCGCTCCAACACCCGGAAGAAGTACACCGCGTTGAGCAGGCTCGAGAGGAGAAGAACGCCCAGGAACGCCCAGTTGGACTGCTCCAGGGCCCCCAGCGCCAGGTACCACTTGCTGAAGAACCCGGCCGTCGGCGGCAGCCCGATCATGGAGATCGCGGCCAGGGCAAAGGCGGCCATGGACCAGGGCATGGCCCGCTTGAGCTGACGGTCGAACCGGGGGATGTGGGTGTGGCCCTGGCGCAACCGCAGATTCGCGCATACCAGGAACAGGCAGGCCTTCATGCAGGCGTGGTTCAGGGTGTGGAGAACGGCCCCGATGAAGCCCAAGGGGGATCCGAGCCCGATGCCCACGGCGATGTACCCCACCTGGGCCACGGAGCTGTATGCAAGCATGCGCTTCAGCTCGCTCTTGGTGATCGCCATGAGCGAACCCCAGATCACCCCCGCCGCACCGAGGTACCCCACGGCGGTGAGCAGGGGGAATTCTCCACGGGCGGCTTCCGGGCCCAGGACGAAGAAGAACAGGCGCAGAAGAACGTAGGCGGCCACCTTGGTCCCGATGGGGGCCACGAACGCCGTGCTGGTGGAGGCCGCATTGGTGTAGGCATCGGGGAGCCAGCCGTGGAGTGGAAACATGGCCATCTTGAGCCCTATACCTACAACCATGAAGACCAGGCCCACTGCCACCGTGGAGCGCTCGGGTACCAGGGGAAGGATGAGCCCCACGTCGGCCATGTTGAGGCTTCCGGTCTCCAGGTAGAGAAATGCCAGGCCGAGCAGGTAGAACGAGGCCCCGGCGGTACCCAGGATCAGGTAGCGGAATGCGGACAGCGGCGCCTGACGGTTTCCCACCGCCAGCAGGGCGTAGCCCGAGAGCGAGCTGATCTCGAGGAATACGTAGAGATTGAAGAGGTCCCCGGTGAGGATCATCCCGGTGAGGCCCGTGAGGAACACCATGGTGGCCGCGTAGTACGGGACCGCCTGGTCCGGGGTCTCGTGCTCGACGACCTGCAGGCTGTGTACGAGCACGGCCAGGGCCACGCAGGAGATCACCGACGCCACGAACGCCGAGAGGGGGTCGAGCACGAGCTCGATCCCCATGGGGGGCGCCCACCCGCCGAGGCGGTAGCGGATCGGTCCCCCGGCCAGAACCTGGGCGAGGCCGGCGAGGGCGAGGGCGGAGACGAGGCCGGTGGCCGCTATGGCCACCGCCGGGGCC
>CAZYJP010000283.1:0-3699 GCA_964647795.1 uncultured Thermodesulfobacteriota bacterium | reverse complement strand
GTGGTCGTGGTCCCCGTGAGCTTCGTCTCGGACCACATCGAGACCCTGCACGAGATCGACGTGGAGTACGGCGCGTTGGCCCGGTCCCTGGGCTTCGAGGTCTTCCGCCGCAGCCCGTCCCTCAATACCCGGCCCGCCTTCGTGCGGGCGCTGGCCCAGTTGGTCCGAGGCCGGAGCGCCGTGCTGCACCCGACACCCGATCCCGCGGTACGCCCCTGAATCGGGGAACCGCTTCACCCGGAGGAACGACGCCATGCCCGAGACCAAGGGCACCCGCCTGCTGCGCAAGTCCCACGCCGACTACCCTCTCGACGAGGTGGTCGAGCGCGACGAACCCAACCTGTACCGGGAGATCTTTCCCTACGCCGAGGTCTGCCGCACCCCCTTCGACGGGGTCATCCTGACCCCCGACCCGCCGGAGGAGATCTGGATCACCGATACCACCTTCCGGGACGGCCAGCAGGCCCGGGCGCCCTACACACCGGACCAGGTGGTCGCGCTCTTCAAGTTCCTCCACGACCTGGGAGGGCCGAAGGGGATCATCCGGCAGACCGAGTTCTTCCTTTACTCCGAGCGGGACCGGGAAGCGGTGGAGCGGTGCCGGGAGCTCGGTTACCGGTACCCCGAGATCACCGCGTGGATCCGCGCGGTGAAGGAAGACTTCAAGCTCGTCAAGAACATGGGGATCCGGGAGACCGGCATCCTCACCTCCGTCTCCGACTACCACATCTACCTGAAGCTCGGGAAGAAGCGCCGGGAGGCGTTCCGCGACTACATGGCCGTGGTGGAGGCGGCCCTGGAGCAGGGGGTGATCCCCCGGTGCCATTTCGAGGACGTGACCCGGGCCGACGTGTACGGCTTCGTGGTGCCCTTTGCCCGGGCCCTCATGGCGGCGGGCAAGAAGGCCGGCATCCCGGTGAAGATCCGCCTGTGCGACACGATGGGCTTCGGCGTGCCCTACCCCGGAGCGGCGCTGCCCCGCAGCGTGCCGCGCTTGGTGCGGGCCATGATCGACGACGCGGGCGTGCCCCCCGAGCAGCTCGAGTGGCACGGGCACAACGACTTCCACAAGGTCCTTATCAATGCTTCGACGGCGTGGCTCTATGGGTGCGCCGCGGCCAACGGGACCCTCCTGGGTTTCGGGGAGCGCACCGGCAACCCTCCCCTCGAGGGCCTGATCGTCGAGTACATGGAGCTCAAGGGAACCGACGACGGCATGGACGCCACGGTCATCACCGAGATGCGAAACTACTGCGAGCGGGAGCTCGGGATGCACATCCCGGCCTCCATGCCCTTCGTGGGGTCCGACTTCAACACCACCCGGGCCGGCATCCACATCGACGGGATCGCCAAGGACGAAGAGATCTACAACGTCTTCGACACCCGCAAGATCCTCAACCGCCCCATGGGAATCGCGGTCACCGACAAGTCCGGAGTGGCCGGCGTGGCCCACTGGATCAACACCCACTTCGCCTTGGGAGAGGACCAGAAGATCGACAAGCGCCACCCGGGCGTGGCCAAGGTGCACCGCTCGGTCATGCGCTCCTACGACGACGGGCGCACCACGGCCCTGTCCAACGAGGAGATGGAGCGCAAGGTGCGCAAGTACATGCCCCAGGTCTTCATCTCGGAGTACGACAAGCTCAAGAAGCGCGTCCTCCAGATGGTGACCCACATCATCGAGGGGATGGTGGAGGATACGGAGATCCGCTCCATGGACCCGGAGCGCATGGAGAAGGGCATGCGCGACATGGCCGAAGAGCACCCCTTCTTCCAGTTCGTGTACGCCACCGACCTGGAGGGCCGCAAGATCACCCGCAACATCACCCAACTGGAGGACAAGGCCAAGTACGCCGACTACGAGGTGTACGACAACTACGCGGACCGGGTGTGGTTTACCGAGCCCCTGAAGACCGGCAAGGTGTCCCTGACCGACGTGTACGCCTCGAAGGTCACGGGGCGGCTCACCATCACCGTCTCGGCGCCGATCTACGATCTCCAGGAGCAGATGGCGGGGGTGCTGGGCATCGACATCAAGTTCGAGGAGCTGGCCCGCGAAGAGGACGAGGAGGAGTAGGGGCGTTCGTCACCTCAACCAAGCGCCGGTCTCCGGTTGCGGAGGAAGGGCCAGCGGATGATCGTTGCTGTCAGCCCGAGGCCGCGTTGGGCGGACGGTCGAACCTGCCGGCGCGCATGCGGATCCTGACCGGGGGCTCTGGGGGGTCCGCCCTGTTGCAGTGCAGCGTCGAAGTGGACTATAAGCTTCGAAGACTGCCCCACAACCCATGCCAGGGAGGTTTCCATGCGTGATGTCGTGATCGTTTCCGGTGCAAGGACGGCGGTGGGGAATTTCGGCGGGAGTCTCAAGGACGTTCCCGTGGTGGACCTGGGCGCTGTCGCCATCCGCGGGGCGCTCCAGAAAGCCGGGGTGAGGCCGGTGGCCGGGGAGGCTCTCCTCGCGGTCGAACCCAAGGCTCTCGCTGGCCGCGGAAAGATCGACCTCGAGACCCAGGGTTACGACTACCCTGAATCCGCCGCTCCCGTCCAGGTGGACGAGGTCATCATGGGCAACGTCGTGGGCGCCGGCCAGGGGCAGAATGTAGCCCGGCAGGCCCTGATGCGGGCGGGTGTCTCGAAGGAGACCACGGCCTTCACGGTGAACAAGGTCTGCGCATCCGGGATGAAGGCCATCGCCCTGGCCGCCCAAGCCATCGGGTCCGGTGAGGCCAACGTGATCGTGGCCGGCGGGATGGAGAACATGAGCCGGATCCCCTACGCCGTGCCCTCGGCTCGCTGGGGCGCACGGATGAACACCACGGAGATGATCGACCTGATGGTCCACGACGGCCTTTGGGAGATCTTCTACGGCTACCACATGGGGATCACCGCGGAGAACCTGGCGAGCCTGTACGGGATCAGCCGGGAGGACCAGGACGCCCTGGGGGTGCTGAGCCATCAGCGTGCTCGGGCCGCCATGGCGGACGGTCGGTGCGCCGCAGAGATCGTGCCCGTGGCGATTCCCCAGAGGAAGGGCCCGCCCCAGTCGGTGGAGGTCGACGAGCGGCCCATGGATACGAGCCTCGAAAAGATGGGTCAGCTCAGACCGGCCTTCCGGAAGGATGGAACGGTCACCGCCGGCAACGCATCGGGCATCAACGACGCCGCCGCGGCCCTTCTGCTCATGGCGGCCGACCGGGCGAAGGATCTGGGGCTCGAGCCCCTGGCCCGGGTGGTGGCCTATGCCTCGGGTGGGCTGGATCCCGCCTACATGGGGGCGGGGCCGGTCCCGGCGGTCCAGAAGGTCCTGGCCAAAGCCGGGGTGACGGTGGGCGATCTGGACCTGGTGGAGCTCAACGAGGCGTTTGCGTGCCAGGCGCTGGTGTGCATGCGCGAGCTCGGCCTGGACCCGGAGAAGACCAACGCGCTGGGCAGCGGCATCTCCATCGGGCACCCCATCGGCGCCACGGGCGCTCGGATCGTCTTGACCCTTGTGAACGAGCTCCGCCGCCGGAAAGGCCGACTGGGGCTCGCGAGCCTCTGCATCGGCGGGGGCCAGGGCATGGCGATGCTGGTGGAGGCGGTGTAACCGGGCTCCGCCCAGAAGCGCCAGGGTGGGCCGGGCCGGGGGCCTCCCCTCCGTCGGCGCAGGATCCCGGGGACCATTTCCTGTCCGTGGGGATCCCGCGCGGGAGGGGAAGA
>CAZYJP010000282.1:0-3702 GCA_964647795.1 uncultured Thermodesulfobacteriota bacterium | reverse complement strand
GGCCAGGGGGCTGGCCAGTCCGGTCCAACCCACCTGGGAGCCGAGGATCAGCCCGACCACCAGGAGCGAGGCGAGGACGGCGGCGGCGAGCAGTGCCGGGAAGGCCTTTCGCCCCAAGTCCTACCTCCAGGACGCAGGCAGCGGCCACTCGCCGCCAACGGGGGTGTCCGGGCGGGCCCGCTTCCGCGCCTCCGCCAGGTCCGTCAGGTAGCCGTGGGCCCGGAAGACCGTCTGCCCCTCCGGGCTCACCAGATACGCAAGGAACGCCCGAGCAAGCTCCGGTTCCCGGGGAAACGCCGAGACGGCGGCCGGGAGGTACCCGATGCGGGTCACCTGGTCCGGGGGATAGTATACGGTCTCGACGCGCTCCGGGTCCCACTCCTCGAAGACGTCCCATCCGATCACGGCGTCCACCAGGCCGAGGGAGATCATCTGGGCCGTCTTCTCGCAGGACTCGGCCTGGTTCACCACGTTCTTGAGGACGGCCTCCGTGAGCCCTCGGGCCTCCAGTGCCTCCACGGCGTAAAGGCCCACGCACACGGTCTCCGGCCGGGCGATGCCCACCCGGAGCCCCGGGCGGGCCAGATCCTCGAGACCGCGGATGTTCTCGGGGTTTCCCCGCTGTACGTTGATCGCCGGCAGCAGGTACACGGCCACGACCTCGGTCGCGGCATCCACCAGACCCTTCCGCTTGGCGAGCTCCATGAAATCCGACGAACCGGGGAAGTACACGTCCCCCCGGCGCAGGAGCTCCATCTGGGAGAGCATCGTCCCCGAGCCTCCCAGGTGCAGGAACACCCGGGCCCCAGTCTCGCCCTCGAACCGCCTCGCCGCCTCCTCCAGGGCCGGCTTCGACGCCGACCCGGCAAAGACTTCGAGGGACCGGCCCGACAATTGCCCAGCCTGGGCTGCCGAGCCGAGCACCAGACCCCACGAGACCACAAGTACCGTGACCCAACCGCGGTGCTGCATGGGACCTCCTCGTTCGTGACCCGCCGTCGGGCCAATTGCAGGAACGGAATCAAGCGGTGGCGGGAGTGGCCGCAGAGGTGCCGGCATCCCCCGGCGAGGTCACGGGCTCCCGAGCCCAAGGCGCGGCTCGAGGAGCACCCCGCCGGGGGGCACGACGACCGTCACCTGGGCGCCGGCTGCCAACTCGAGCCGGGAGGCATCCTCTCGCGGGAGCACGAGTGCCAGGAGGCCGCCCTCGGCTTCCACCTCGATCCGCGCAAAGCCCCCCCCGGCTTCCGTGCCCAGGATGTGGCCGTTCAGGCGGTTGACCTGGGGGGCGGGAGGAGTCGGGAGAGCCGCCGCGGGCCGCCGGGTCGGGGACATCGGGGGGACCTTCTCCCTCCACTCGGCGAGCCAACGAAGGGCTGCTTCGAGTAGATCCTCCTGGAGCGCCCGGACCCACGACCCGATCCCCTGAGCTGTCTCCCCGCCAAGCCGAACCTCCGCCAGGCGCCGCCGCAGGACGTCGGCCTGGGCGTCCATGAGGTCCGCCTGCCCGGGCAGCCCGAGGCGTTGCAGGAAGTAGAGCTTCAGGAGGAGCTCGACCCGAAGCCCCCGTACCGAATCCACGGGCCGCCGCACCCAGGCCGAGAAACGCTCCCGGCCCCGGTCCGTCACCTCGAAGACCCGGCGGGCCGGCCCCCCTCCTCCCTCCCGGAGGGTTGCCCGAGCCAACGCCTGGGCCTCCAGGGATTTGAGCAGGGCATAGAGCTGGCTCTTCGCCAAGCGCCCGACGGCCGTAAGATCTCCGCCTTCGCCGAAATGCGCAGCGAGGTCGTACCCGTGGCAGGGCCCCTCGTGGAGGAGTCCAAGCAGCGTCTCCTCGAAGACCTGTCGTTCCCGCACCTCTATCTCATCCAAGCTGCAGTATTCTGGACATGACTAGCGGAACCGTACCGCACCGTTCGCCGATAGGGCAAGGGGAAACGGGGTCGTACCTGCGCCGTCTTGCCTTACGCCCCCTGACGCCCCTCCAGAACCTCGGTCACCCACGAGAAGGCGGCGGCCGCGGTGGGGAACCCCACGGTGCTCACCAGGAGGTTAATGACCTGGTAGAGCTCCTCGCGGGTGGCCCCCGCTTCCAGGGCGCGGCGGGCGTGGGAGTGGGTGGAACCCTCGCTGCGTCGGGCGATGGCCGCCGCGAGCTGGACCAAGTGGGTGGACTTCTCGTCCAGGGGGCCGCTCTCCCGGGCCAGGCGCGCGGCCTTCTCCAGGGCATCGAACATCTCGGGGAAGATGCTTCGGTACTCGCGGAAGTTCTTGGGGTAGGTGGGCGGCGCCATGGCATTCCTCCATGCCCGAGCCCTCGAGAAGGGCCCGGCGGCTCAGGGGGCGAGGGTGCCCAGTATCCCGAATTCCCGCGAAATCGCAAGGTCCGGGGGCGCGCCTCACGCCCCCTGGAGGAACTGCTCCTCCAGGAAGTCGCACACCGGGCCCGGGTGGTCCAGGGGGAAGAGGGGGACGGGCAGGGGCAGGGCTTCGTCGCTCACCACGGCGATCAGCCGGTGGTCGAGCAGCCTCCCGTCACGGGCGGCACACAGGAGCTCGGGGCTCCGCTCGGCGCGGTGGAGCTCGATCTTCGGGAGACCGCCGGTCTTGTACCCCTCGGTCACCACCAGATCCACCTCGGTCATGAACCGGTAGATGATCTCGTCCAGGGTCATCTCGCCCCGGGCGTTGGGGTGCACCATCGCGAGCTTCTCGGCGGACGAGACCACCATGGGGGAAGCGCCCGCTCGGGTGAGCCTCCAGGAGTCCTTGCCCTCGTGGTCGATGTCGAACCGGTGGGCGTCGTGCTTGATCGTGCCCACCCGGTAGCCCCGGCGGGTGAGCTCGGAGATCGCCTTCTCGAGGAAGGTGGTCTTTCCCGTGCCCGACTTGGCCACGAAGGAGACCGCGGGGGGGCCGTAGCTGCGAAGCCGCGCCAGGTGGAGCCGGCACTCGTCGAGATCCGCGTGGGAGTGGACGTTGCGAAAGGTCAGCCCCGAGGGGTCGAGCGCCGTGAGGTCCTCGCCGTTGACGATCCGGGTGCGCACGTCGGAGATGAAGTCCAGGACCTTGAGGTTCCCCCGCCGGATCCGCTCCTCCATGGGGGCCACGCACGCTTTGGAGTAGACCGCGCACAGGGGTTCGAAGCCGCCCCGGCTGCGGGGCACCACCACGTCCCACCCCTGGCGCTGGGCATAGAGGTGCCGGATCACCCGGGGGTGGAGGAAGGGCATGTCGGCGCCCACCACGAAGGCGTAGCGGCTCGCCACGTGCTTGAGGCCCGTGGTGATGGCCCCCAGGAGGGCCGCCCCGGGGTACTCGTCAGCCACCGCCCGCAGGCCGAGGGTCGTGAAGGGGGCCGGGTCCTCGGCGACCACCACGATCTGGTCGAAGAACCCCTCCAGGATCCGGTGAGTCCGGTGGATCAGGCTCTCCCCCTGGAGCTCCCAGCTCCAGCGGTCGTCCCGACCGTCGGCGACCAGGATCGCCGTTCGGATGTCTCTCATGGAAGCTCCGGGGGGCCGGCGGCTGCCCGCTGGAGGGCGGTGGCGCCGGCCGCAGATCTCGAAAATGTCCGGCTCGTGCTCCGGGGCAGATGTGACCCGGGAGCTTCCCCCCCGTCCCCCCGGGCACCTCCCAGGCGGAGCGACCCCGACGGGCAGAAGGCAACGCACACGCCGCACCCGGTGCACCGGTCCTGGT